>JBAYGQ010000046.1:0-9371 GCA_041666585.1 Bacteroidota bacterium | reverse complement strand
TATCAAATACAGAAAGGCTCTGCCCATAGGCTGAGTAGCAGAGCAAGAATACGACTAAATAAATTATTTTTTTCATAAAGTTTATTTTATTTCAATAGCATTAATTGCATACTTTCGTTGAATGTAGGGGTTCGGAATAATATCATATACTGTCCCGAACTCAAGTCCTGCACATCATAATTGATTATTCTTTTATTGTATTCGCTTACATTTTCAGAGAAAATTGTTTTTACTTTTTCGCCCAGAATGTTGTAAATGCAAAGCTCGGTATTTCCTTTTTCGGTTACTGAAAATTCTACACTTATAGTCCCATCCGTAGGATTGGGAGCCACTTTCAGCATCCCTGCTTGTGAGTTAGGATTTACAAGACGGTTGCCGCCTTCCCTGCAGATACCAAGAAGTTTGAATGTACCCGATTGTGTTTCAAAATCGTAGTCAACACGATTTCCTAAATTGTCTTTCAATGCAATATCAACTATGTCAACAGAAGTTTCTTCTACGGAGCCGAGACCTGCTATCACAGGAATTTGCGCTAATTCCACTGTCGTTCCTAAAGTACCGCTGACAGTAAAATATGCTGAATCATTTGATATGCTAAGATTTGTTCTGTCCTCAGGAGAAAGTATTGTGCTTTGAAATCTGATTTTTACCTCATAGTTCGGTGCTATTGATGCAATTCCTTCGGGTTTGACTTTGCTCATAATCAGCTTCAGTACTCTGTGCTCGCCTGCGTAAGCAGAGTCATTTGTTACTGTAACTAATCCGCCGATGCCAGTTCCGAATAGCTGTGCAATTGCCGGAGAGCCTACACCGCTGTACTCGAAGCCGAGTTGTCCTGAAGTTCTGCCTCCGAATATCGGCTTAAATTTTATAGTAAGTTTGCGTGATTCATTCGTCTGCAAAACAAAAGAGCCGCCGCCGTTTATAATTTCGAATTGCGTTTTGTCAGGTCCCAACTGCACTACATCATTTATCGTAATCGGAGAACCTGAGATATTTTGAATTAAAATAGTATCCTGATATGTTTTTTCGTTGCCGATTTCCACTTGTCCGAAGTCAAGTATTTTTGCCAGAACCGCCAAAGTAGGTAGTACACCTTCACCCTGTATGCTCTGCTTTAATGTATCGGATTGTGTTATTATGTTAATTGTTGCAGTGTGGATATCCACTCTGTTAGGTATAAAAAGGAACTCAGCATTTTTATTTTCAGATGGATTCAGAATATATTTCGGTAACCCTCCAACAAGTTTGAATGCACTTGCATCAGCACCTGTAAAATAAATTGAATCCACACGAAACTTATATGTTCCGGCATTTTGAACAAAACCCGCAACAACAGAGTCTTTAACCGCTCCTACAAGGCACTGTTTCATATCAATATCAACAGAACTTGCTTGCGGAGTTACAATGCTGAAAACATTGTCGGACTGATCTTCTTGCAAAAAAATGTTATCAATAGCCCAAAGTTTTACTGTTTTATCAAAGCTTCCAGAAGCAAGTATGTTCCCTTCCGAACAGAATTCCACACTATTAACACCAGAACCATGCCCAATAAGTGTACGAAATAATCTTCCGCTACCTACTTCCCAGACTTTAATTTTGGCATCTTCACTACCCGAAGCAAGCATATTGCCATCGAGACTGAAGCTTACACTATTTATAGGTCTATTATGCCCCAATAGTGTTCGAATTTCCTTTCCGGTAGCTACCTCCCAAAGTTTTAAAGTATTATCATCACTACCTGATGCAAGAGTGCTCCCATCAGGACTGAAACTTACACTATTTACCCATCCGTTATGCCCTGTTATTGTTCGGATTTCTTTACCGCTACCTACTTCCCAAAGCTTTATCGTACTGTCAAAACTCCCAGAGGCAAGCGTGCTGCCATCGGGACTGAAACTTACACTATAAACATAATCCCTATGCCCCTTGAATGTTCGAATTTCTTTTCCGGTAGAAACTTCACAGAGCTTGATCGTGCTATCACTAATCGAAACAAGCATACTACCATCAGGACTGAATTTAACTCCAATTCCATATCTACTATATCCTGTGAGAGTGCGTATTAGGTTTCCGCTATCAACTTCCCAGAGTTTTATCGTTCCGTCATTGCTAGCTGAAGCAAGTGTTTTTCCATCAGGACTGAAACTTACACAAAACACCAAACCGTTATGCCCTGTTATTGTTCGGATTTCTTTACCATTACTTATTACCCAGAGTTTTATCGTTCCGTCATTACTACCTGAAGCAAGCGTTATTCCATCAGGACTGGAACTTACACTAAAAACATAATCCCCATGCCCCGAGAGTGATCGGATTTCCTTTCCGGTAGCTACTTCCCAGAGTGTTATTGAGTTATCCGTACTCCCTGAAGCGAGTGTGTTTCCATCAGGACTGAAACACACACTATTTACTTTGCTACTATTCTCTGTTAGTGTATTTAATAATTGTCGGGTAGTTACTTCCCACAATTTAATTATTCCGTTCCAACACCCAGCAACAAGTTTGCTGCCATCAGGGCTGAAGCTTACACAATAAACACCTCCACCATTTCCGGGAAGAGTGTCTGTTAATTGTCCTGTAGCTACTTCCCACAATTTTACTTTCCCATCACTACCCCCTGATGCAATGGTCTTTCCATCAGGACTGAAACTTACGCTATATATCCATGCGTTATTGTCCTTGAGTGTTCGGATTTCTTTTCCAGTAGCTACTTCCCAGAGTTTTATCGTACTGTCACTACTCCCAGAGGCTAGAGTCCTTCCATCAGGACTGAAACTTACACTATATACATCCCTTCTATGCCCTATGAGTGTACTTATTAGTTTTCCACTACCTACATCCCTGAGTATTACACCGTACCCACTCCCATAGGCAAGGGTCCTTCCATCAGGACTGAAGCATATACTATTAGCATCAGCATACTCAGTAAATGTAACTACTATTTTTCCACTTGCAACATCCCTAATATTTATATTACCATCTGGATTCTTGAATGCAAGATTACTTCCATCAGGACTGAAACATATACTATGAACACTATTACTATTTCCAGTAAATATATAGGTTGTCTCTAAAGATTTCGCATCAAGAATTGTAACTGTATTTCCTGAGCATGTTGCAATTTTACTACCATCAGGGCTCCATTTTACATCATAACCAATTAATAGTGATGTCCATATATATTTATCTGTTACTGTAATTCCCCCAAATTGCTCTGCTTTAACCAAACATAGTTTGCTTGTAGGCTTTGGTATATCTTTCCAAATATATTTTAAACCTGATGCAGCATTTGTTATTAATTTCCAGGTTCTTCCGCTATCAATCGAATATTCTAATTTAACTGTATCTGATTCCGGGATACCTTCCCAGGTGATTAAAGTATCAATTCCTATTATAAATTCTTCCCCCCCATTAGGATAAGTCAGCTTCAATGTTTGTACTTTTGGCTTTGTGTTTAAAAAGTTACCAGCAGAATAATAATTTGATGTACATAAATTATTTTCAAAAGTAAACTTTGTAAAAGTATAATTGCTATCTATTGGAGTGTAGCTAACAATTAAATCTTTACTTTCTCCTTTTTTTAAACTGAAGCTGATAGGATTAATATTAAACGTCGGATTTGAACTAGTAATATTAGTTATAATAAAGTCTGTATTTCTTGCTGTTACCTTGATTGTTGTATCTTTTTTAGTTCCGGGAATAATATTCTTAAAATAAATGCTAATAGGTGAAAATTCTAATTTTGCAATTGAAGTGCTTGGTGACTGATAACTTGCATCTGCTGTCAAAGTTAAAGAAGGAATATTTGCATTCACATTTATTAACCCTACCTGACAGTTAGCTCCGCTCTGCCACTCAATTGTACAAGGCTCGTCTCTTTGAACTTGTTCCTGTAAACGATTAGCCAGTTCTTTTGCCGCATTTACTGTTGTTATTCCATCCCACAGATAGCCACCTGTTGCATTAGCTAATAATTGCAGTGATTTTTTTATCCCGTTAGGCTCAGCTTCCGGTCGGGTATAAATAGCCGCATAAAATTGAATACCATATTTTGTACAGGTATCAATACATCTTTTCAATTCCGCATCTGTCAGTGCATACCACCATGCATCTGTATATATCAAAGCAACTTTTTTATACTTACCTGTTTTAACTAGATTCAACAAACCTGTATTTGGATTTAAAAGCTGTTCTACAAAATCGTTGTCTCCACCTGCAGTTATAGGATCAATTTTAGTAAGTAACTTTGATTTATTAGTAGTGAAATCGTTAATAATAAGCGCTTTTGCTTCACAAGTTTGTAGTGCCAGTTCAGACGGAGGAGATGCTATTAAATTAATTAAATCCCTTGCCGTGGTCTTTCCTAATTCTACAGGTATATCCCCTGCGTTACTACCTCTCATTGAACCTGATACATCTATACTCATAGCTAATGAAACTATCTGTGGCGGCTTCGGACTCGGACAGCTCACATTTGTTACAGTTCTGGTAACACCGTTTTCTTTTAATTCAAAATCAGCAGGTGAGAGATTTGTTATCTGTTTTCCGGATGCATCAAAGGCATAAAACTTCGCTTTTATTGTCGGAAAAGCTGATGTATCAATATCAAATACCGTAAGACTCTGTCCATAAGCACTGTAGCAGAGCAAGAATGCGACTAAATGAATTATTTTTTTCATAATGTTTATTTTATTGGTGTTTTGACTTCTATATGCACTGTTCTGCAGTAGAACCTGCCTTCGGGTATTTCGTTGTTGTATAATAATTCTTCTTCGCCGATTCCTACTGCCTTTGCATCCTGTCTTTTAATTGCAGTTTTTGTTGACAAAGTTCTGCGTTCAGAAAGTTTTTTATTATAATCAGCATCACCGGTTCTGTCCGTATAGCCCTTGATTTCTATCTCCGATTCAGGCTTGATGCGGCTTGAGATGAAATCAATAATTTTCTTGTTGCTCCCTTCAATTGTAGATTTATCAAAGTCGAACAGTATTAAACTGAATCGTTCAATTTCGAAGTCACCGACTCGTTCAGTGCGTTTCTTCTGAATTGTTATTACTTCAATCGGCAGAGTCTGGTTATCAATTATTTTTTTATTTCCTTTTTTGTCTTCAAGTTCCAAAGAATAGACAATCGGTTCAGGTGATTTCGGAATAATTTTCTGGAATTTCTCCAGTTCCCAATCTACTTTAGCGGGTATTTCTGTTTCTCCGTTTGAGATGAATTTATTCTGCATATCAGAATTTTGATAAGATTTAATCTGCCAATTTTTTAATCCGGCTTCTGCCATTGATTCGGCTTTAAATCTTACAACCGGAGGATTGGCACTTCGGTCAATTTTTTCAATAAATACAGGTTCAAGGATTTTGTCATTGTCGGAGTAAAGCTCTACTCTTCTGTTCTCCTGCGTTTTATCGGGTTCTTCAATAGGTGTAGAGGCTTTTGCGGGAAGATTTCTCTTTTCAATTTTAATTCTATCCCGACCGATGCTCCAGACATTAATCAGATAATCACGGGCTGTTTCCGCTCTTTTTTGCGATAAACCTGTATTTCCTTTTTCGGCTCCCAGATTGGAATTGCACCCAATTAGAGTGATGTTTGCAGTAGGATACTTCGTCATTCTTTCTGCTACAATATTCAGAATGTTATAATAAATATCAAGCGTAGTCTCGCGGTAAAGGCTGTCAATCTCGAATTTACCTGTTTCTGTTTTTGAAAGAGAGTTGTATCTTGTCGGCAAAACAGAAGAATTATCGTCAAAGAAAACGTAGTTAAGCAGGGGGTCAAGCCTGTTTGAGACGAACTCCTCAATTTTGAAAATGGGATTAGGAATTTCCTTTCCTGAATTATCTACACCTACTGCAATAATTTTGCCGTCAAGTTTATAGGGTTTTCTTATGAACAAAGTATCTGTGCGTCTTACAGTTTCTGTTGTGATAATTTCATTATCGGTTTCATTCGTTAACGAAACGGATTTTTCTTTTCCGATTTTAAAAGTATTTTCTGCGATAATATCATTTTCAATTCTGATTGTATCAATAATATTTTCTTTTCTGAAGATTTCATTTTTCGGAGGCTTGGGTACAGGTGCGAATTTCAATGCTATTCCCGCTCTGATACTTGTTGTTTTCCAAGAAGTATTTTTGAGCATTTCTGTCAATGGGAAATAATAGGAAAGCTCAGGAGCAAGTAATAAACTACCTTCTTTGTTCAGCGGCAGTTCATAGCTTATTCCTCCCAAAACAGCCATTTGAAGCGGAGTTTCATTTTTAGCTGAACCGGAAAATTTATTTCGGGTTCGGCTGTGAGTGTCGTTGCCGAGAGAATCCATAAAAGTTCCGAAACCGGCAGGTTCAATTATTGTCTCAACCTGGTCAAAATTTTTCGTTGCATTAATGCCCATCCTTGCTCCTAAAGACAGCAACAATCCTTGAAACGGATTATAAATGATTCTCGGTTCAAGTCCGATGTTCATAAAACTTCCGTTTAGTTTGTGCTCGAATACTCCATTTGCAGGACCCGAATCAAGAATAATTGTAGTGTTTTCGTTTCTTTTCAACTCACCGTCAAGCGACATTATACCGAGTCTTGCACCAAGCCAGAATTTCGGGCTGAGTCTGAGTTCATAGAGTAAGCCTGCATTAAAGCCTATACCGCTTCCGTTTTCAAAAGCGGGACAGCAATTGGGAATACCTTCGAGTTTGTAGAAATCTGCAACATGAGCATTTAAATTGATACCACCGTAAACACCGTATTTAGTGTTGATGCTGTCAATTCCTGATAAGAGGTGGGTTGAAGATATTAAAAAAATCAGATAACAAATAACATTAATTAATAATCTCATACAACCTTTCAGAATTTTCATTGCAAATTATAAATATATTTCTTATTACCAAAAATATTTCGTATGGAAAATATAAAAATAATATTTTTAATTCAAAACATTGGCAACAACTCTTGTATTTTTCATAAGTTCAAGAGCGAAAACAAATATAATAATAGAGTATTTTAAATAAGATATTATTATTTGATTTGTATTAAAATCGAATGTTTTATTACTTTTTTTATTCTTAATTCTATACTAGATTTTACTAAACTATAAAAGAAAAGACATGCCATTATGAAAAAATTTGTTTACTAAATAAATCATTAATTATTTCTAATGAATATTTTAGGATTAATAAAATATTTTGTTTATTTTACATTTTGGTAAAAAATAGTATTCAATTTTTAGATTATATAAATTTACTTTTTAACAATTAATTCTTAGGGAATTCTATGAAGAAGTTTTTACCATTTTTGCTTGGTATCTTACTATCACTCTCATTTTCCGGTCTTTCTGTGCATTCACAAGCGCCGACCTTTACATCCGCTACTATAGTAAAACAAGGAAGTGATTACAGATTTCATCTGGTATGGGTTAATACAACTTTACTGACAAGCGAATTTCGCTTTTATGTAGCAAATGCTAATGTAACGAGTACCAGCGACCCTGCATTCGGTCCGGCAGGATCTCATCCCGGGTCAACAGGCGATTCATCTCTGCATTCTTACCAATATGATATTGATTTTACAGGATACGGAGATTTTTCTATATATATTACCAGCGTTGTAGGTGGAACGGAATATCCTTCGTTGATTAAGCATGTGAACTTCCCGCCACCGCCTGTAGTTACTTTTACCACAACACCTATTACTACAGGAGTTGTAGGTGCAACTTATACTTATAATGCTAATGCTATTGCAACTCCTACTGCAACTTTGAATTATTCTCTTGTTACCCATCCATCCGGAATGATAATTAATCCGACTACCGGAGCGGTTACATGGGCAACACCCACTCATAAAGGAACATATAATGTAGGAATAAAAGCTTTTGTTGTAGCTGACCCTACAATTTTTGAAGAGCAAGGCTGGACTCTTGAAATAAAACAATGTCCGACAGATGAAGCCCTTTCAGGTACCGTGAAGGATGGCTCAGGTAATCCTGTAACTTCAGGCACAATTGATGTATATACCGAAGTAACAGACTCAAACAATACTCACTGGGTACTTTTTACTACTATTGAAATCGCTTCAGACGGCACTTATACTCATGATTTTGACGGTGGTAATTATAAACTATACATTCACGGAAATTCTTTTGATAGTGAATGGTACCAGGATCAAACCTCCGAGGCAACTGCAACAGTAGTTGTTATAGCATGCGGCAGTCCGACGACAGCAGATTTTGTTGTAAACGCAATTACTCCTCATTATACTGTCAGCGGTAAAGTTTATAAATCAGACGGAATTACACCTATTGAGAGAGCAAAAGTTCACTTTTACGGTATGTTGCCCGGACAAACCGTTATTTCGTTTCAGGATATGGTATTAACAAGTCATTCAGGAGATTATTCAATCAGTTTAAGTGCGGATTATGAATATAAATCCATGGCGGAAGCACCCGGTGCGGATTCTGCTAACCCGATTCCGGTTTATTATCAATCTCAATTTTGGGACCATGTTTCAGATCCTAATGATGCTTCAACTATCATTCTTTCCGGAAACCAAAGCGGTATTGATTTCAGTTTGGGAGATGTTGTAAATACTCCAAATAAACTTTACGGTCAGGTAAACGGTCAAACCGCAGGAAATAAAATAAAGTCATGGGTAATGATATTCTATGTATATGGAGCCGGAGCCGATTTATACAGCTTACGTACTTTTGATGCAACTGCTACAAACGGTGCCTTTGAATTTAACGGCTTAGCCGACGGAAGTTATATTATTCAGTCAATTCCCGTTGATGATACATATTCTTATGGCTACCATTGTACTGATGCACCCGGTACTGTTGTCTCGGATTGGACTACAGCTACACAATTACCTATTAACACAACAAGTCAAAGCGGCTCTCATGAAGTATTGCATCCGCATAATACCACCGGGTCAGGAATCGGTGTATTCAGCGGTGTTGTCGGAGCCGGACTTCCCGGTATGGAATTAAATACAGATAAAAATAATAAACTGCAAGCAGACAATCCAATAGCAGGGGCTGTAGTCTATGTTTTAAGTTCGAGTGACCAGAAGATTGTCAAATGCGGACCTTCGAATCATCAGGGAGAGTTCAATATTAAAGGATTACCGATACAGAGTTATGACGTTATTGTTGATAAAGTCGGTTATAAAAAAGTAATTTCTACCTTTAAGCTGGATGCCCAGAACACAACTGAAAATAAAACGATAGAAATGCCACCGTTTGTAAGCGATGTGAATGAAGAAAACCGGAAACCGTATCTTGCAATTTATCCGAATCCTTCAGTGGATAATATTAATATTGATTTCTACACTAAGGAAAATTCGGTTGATATTGATATTGTCAATACCTT
>JBAYGQ010000045.1:0-9418 GCA_041666585.1 Bacteroidota bacterium | reverse complement strand
TTTTAGTATAGTTATTTGTAAAGTCAATAATTGACGAATCATTCGAACTAAGTGTTTTGATATTAATTGTATCATACAAAAGAGAGAAACCTAAAGATGTAGGTTGTTCGTTGCATCCTGTCTGAGCAATTAGAGAGGCAAGAAAAATAAAAGGAAGAATTATGTTTACTATTTTTTTTCTCAGGTCTTTTTTCTCAAATTTTATGTTACTTGAAACCTTGATTTTATTGAAAAAGCGTCTTAGAATTTCATTTTGGAACATTTCTTTTCTTCTTAATTAAATTAATCCTTCATTAAATTATGATAAATCTCGTCATATTGCAATGCGGATTTAGACCATGTAAAGTCGCAACTCATGCCGTTTTCAACTATCTTCTGCCATATGGATTTGCTCTTAAATTGCGTTAGCGCCTTTTTAACTGCGGCAACTAATTCAGCACTTTTAAAATTAACAAAAACAAATCCGTTTCCTTTTTTATTTTCTGTTGAATATTCCGAAACAATGTCACTCAATCCTCCTGTTTTTCTTACAATCGGTACAGTTCCGTAAGCAAGAGAATATATTGCGTTTAATCCGCAAGGCTCTGTTAATGACGGCATCAGGAACATATCGGAGCCTGCTTCAATCAAATGTGCCAATTCTTCATCGAATCCGAATTTCACTTTGATTTTCTTAGAATACTTCGACGCTGAATCCTTCAACTTATTTTTCATTTCCAAAGTGCCTTCGCCTAAAATTACGATTTGTACGTTCTCTTTCATAATATTATCGAGAGAAGAAATCAATAATGGAATACCTTTTTGCTCGTTAATTCGTGTAATCAAACCTATTACAGGAGTATTCTCGTTATAAATTAAACCGAATTTACTAAGCAGGGATTGTTTGTTGGCAGTTTTGTAAGCAGCAAAATTATCTTCCAATTTTGTATGAATGCATGGGTCTGTTTTAGGACTCCAGCTCCAGGTTTCCAGACCGTTCAGAATTCCTTTGAAAAATTTGGAATTCTTTTTCAACAATAAATTCAAATCACCGGATAATTTTCCGTCTGCAATTAATTCTTTTGCATAGGTGGGACTTACAGTAGTGATATAATCTGAATATAACAAAGCACCTTTAGTGAAATTAATTTTCTTATTGTGCTCGAAATATTGTTTAACATTGTTCGGCATTCCAAGCAGTTCCCATTGGTTCATAGGAAGTTCACCGGCATTACTGAGATTGTGAATTGTATAAACAAAATTTGTTTTCTTAAATTCTTTGGGGAATAGTACTTTTGCCATTGCGGGTACCAGAGCTGTATGCCAGTCATTGCAATGGATAATGTCGGGAAACCACTCCAACTTAAGACATGTTTCAATTACTGAACGGCTGAAAAATATAAAACGCTCTAAGTTGTCGGGATATGGGCTACCTGTTTTAATATCATTATAAATACCTTTTTTTGAATCAAAATACTTTAAGTTAGTTGTAATATATGCCTGAACTTTATATCTGGGATTAAAAATCGAAGAGGATTTAACAGTTGCGGGGTCACTGTGTGAGCCGACCGGAATAGGAATATCCCGCAGTCTGTTTATTTCGTGAATTCTATTTCGCCGCTCGGAAATACCTCCGTATTTGGGAACCATTACGCGCATATCGTGTCCTAATTCTCTCATTGCCATAGAAAAAGAAAAAGCAACATCAGCCATACCGCCTACTTTGATGAAGGGCTGAACTTCACTTGCTACGAATAATATGCTTAACGGCTTTGCCATTATCCTGTACTCTCTATTAAGTAAATAAAACACTCAATTTACAAAATTAACTAATTTTTTTAACAATACGAAATATAAAGAATTTCCACTGTGTTGCAACATAGTGTTAATCTTTATTTAAAAGGCTTTGCAGGATTAATCAAAAAATGCTGAATTCTGAATGCTGAATTCTGAATTGATGAAAATTAAAGAAAAAAATTTTCTGAAATACTTATTTTGCTGTTTGATACAAATATAGGTTCGAGAATTAGAAAAATTCAGAATTATTTTAACGCTTTACGGACAAAGCCGTCCGCTTTACCGAGAAGTTCTGTTGCTTCCTGTTTGGATAGATTGCCGAGAATCATAACTAAAGCAGTTTTTACGTGTCCCCCGCTCTGTTCAAGATAATGTGTTGCGGTGTCGTAATCACATTCTGTAATTTGCATAATTATTCTTTTTGCTCTTTCAAGGAGTTTATTATTGGTTAACTGCAGGTCAACCATAACGTTACCGAAAGTTTTGCCGAGTTTTACCATAGATGCCGTGGTAAGCATATTGAGAATCATTTTTGTTGCAGTACCGGATTTCATTCGAGTTGAACCTGTTATTACTTCCGGTCCCACATTTGCACAAATCAATACATCTGCTACTATACCAAGTTCATTTACAGTTTCTTTCGAAACGGTAGTAACCAGAATAGTCCTGATATTTCTCTTCTTAGCTTCTTCTAAAGCACCTGCAACGAAAGGTGTTCTGCCGGAAGCGGCAATTCCGCAGATTATATCAGGTGGTTTAATATTATATTTGTCTAGTTCTATCGCACCGTTTTCTCTTGAATCCTCTGCACCCTCCTGTGCTTTAAATACCGCTTTTTCTCCTCCTGCTATAATTCCCTGCACCATTTCAGGATTTGTGCCGAATGTAGGAGGACATTCGGAAGCGTCAAGAATTCCCAGCCTCCCGCTTGTGCCTGCACCGAAGTAGAAAAGGCGTCCTCCGTTTTTGAAGGCTGATACAATTAAATCCACAGCGGTTTCGATGTCTTTAAGTTCATTACGTACAGCCTGAGCGACTGTAAGGTCTTCGTTATTGATTAATTCAAGTATCCCTTTAGTAGAAGCAATATCAATTAATTCGGTACGGGGATTTTTCTGTTCCGTCCTTAGCGATGCTATTTCGTGAAATAATTTTGATTCAGCCATGATTCTTTTTTAATTAACAATTAATAATTTACAATTAACAATCAGGAAAAATAAAATACAGGAGAACAATAATTACATTCAACTTTCTCCGGCACTAGTTAAAATGAACACTTCTTTACAAACTTTACAAACTTTACAAACTTTATGAACTAATTTATTCAATTTTTTCTTAATTTTAATTATTCTATTGTATAGATAAGCAAAATCCGTGCAGAAAATTGAAATTACTAAATATAATCTTTCCAGAAGGAACAATTACAATGGTTAAAAAACCTGCCACAGTTCAGAAGAAATCTGCCGAAAAAGCAGTATCAAAAAGTAATCCAAATGTGAAAAGCAAAACAACGGAGCAAACAAACGGCGAGTTTGAACTGAAACCCGAACAGTTGAGATGGACATGCCCTACTTCTATGTTCAAATTCGAAACAACCGCCGAACTCGAACCGCTCGATAAAATTATCGGTCAGCCCCGTGCCGTCGCATCAATCAAGCTCGGTGCAGAGATGTTCTCCAAAGGATATAATATTTTTATTTCAGGTCTTGCAGGAACAGGAAGGCTTTCGACTGTGAAAAAGTTGCTGGAGGAAGTTACCACATACTGCCCGATAACTTATGATTATTGCTATGTCAATAATTTTTCCGACCCTGATTCACCTCGTTTAATTAAACTTGAAAAGGGCAGAGGGAAGGAACTTTCGAAGATGATGGACGATGCTATTGCATATCTACGGCAGAAATTATCCAAACTTTTCGACGAAGAGCAATACCAGACTTCACGCAAACTGATAATCGAAGATTTCCAGCAAAAAGAAAAAGATGTTTTGCATCATTTTGATGATAAAATAAAGCCTTTCGGATTTGTCCGCGGGCAAATCGAAAATGACCAGGGTATTTCGCAACCGGAAGTGTTTCCTGTTGTCGGCGACCAACCTATTCAAATTGACGATTTAGAGGAAAAAGTTACAGAAGGAACAGTAACAAGGGAACAAGCTGATGAGTTTGTTAATAATTACAGGAAATTTCACAATGAGATTTACGATTTAGCCCGTTCAGGTCTGAAGTTGATGCAGGAATTCAGAAACGCACTCAATACAAACGACCGAACATATGCTGAACTCGAAGTCCAATCCGTGTTGCAACAGATAAAAGATAAATTCGTTGATAACGAACGTGTAGCATTATTCATTGATGAAGTAAAAAGTTTCACAATGAATAATCTCAGTCTTTTTCTGCCTACGGAAAGTCCTGTAAATCCGCTTACTCCCGATAATACACAACAAGGTTCTTCTGACAGGTTTTCGATTTTCGCTGTTAATGTTGTTCTTGATAATTCAACTACGGTTTGCGCTCCTTTGATTACGGAAAAGAATCCCACATTTACGAATATGTTCGGCACAATCGAGCGGTCTTTCGATGCAAACACAGGAAACTGGAAAACAGATTTTACAAAGATTAAGGCAGGGTCAATACTTAAAGCAGACCAAGGGTATCTTATAGTAAACGCTCTTGATTTGTTTAACGAGGCGGGTGTCTGGAATGAATTGAAACGTGTCTTGCTCTACGACCAATTAGAGATTCAGCAGTACGAAGCGGTTGTTCAGTTATCGCAGTTGCATATTAAACCTGAACCGATAGACGTAAAAGTGAAAGTCATAATAATCGGCGGATTAACGCTTTACACAACGCTTTACGAGTACGAAAAAGGATTCAAAAAAATATTTAAAATAAATGCACAATTCGATTACGAGACAGAAAAAACACCGGAATTAATACATAATGTTACGCGGTTTATTGCGAAAATCTGCAAAGAAGACAGTCTCCCACCCTGCTCTCCGGACGGTGCCGCGGCAATTGTTGAATGGGCGGTTGACCATGCAGGCTCGCAGAAACGAATTACTCTTAAATTCTCCGATGTAGCTGATGTAATACGCGAAGCCGCATTCTACCGGAATACAAATAAACATGAGTATATTTGCCGGGAGGACGTTAAGGAGGCTCTGCGGATTAGGCGTTACCGTAACGATATGATGGACGAAAAGCTGAAATATTATATAACCGAAGGTATAACGCTTATTGATACCGAAGGCGAAAGAGTAGGTCAGGTAAACGGTTTGACCGTGATGGATACCGGTTTGATTGAATTCGGAAAGCCTGCACGTATTACTGCAAATATCAGTTGCGGTACCGCAGGAATAATAAATATCGAGCGGGAAGCTGAGATGAGCGGTTCTATTCATAACAAAGGTGTAATGATACTTTCAGGATTCTTACGCGAAAGGTTCGCGAAGAAAAAGCCTTTGAACTTTTCCGCATCAATCGCATTCGAGCAGTCCTATGGCGGGATTGACGGCGACAGTGCCACTGCGGCTGAGATTTATGTTCTGCTCTCCGCTATAAGCGAAGTTCCGATTAAGCAAAGTATAGCCCTGACAGGCTCGGTGAATCAGAAAGGTGATATTCAGCCTATCGGAGGAGTGAATGACAAAATCACAGGTTTTTACGAGACATGCAAGGAGCGCGGTCTGACAGGTGCGCATGGTGTTATTATACCCGTACAAAATGTGGATGACCTTATGCTGTCCGAAGAACTGATTGATTCTGTGAAGGAAGGGAAATTCCATATCTGGGCTTTTTCAAAAATTGAGGAAGGTGTGCCTTTGCTTATGGGAATCAGTGCAGGTGAGATGAAGAACGACGGTACTTATCCCAAAGACAGCTTGTTCGGCAAAGTGGAAGCAAGATTGCAAGAACTGAGAATAGCCGCCAAAGATGAAAAGGCAAAAACTAACAATAAAAAGAAAAAGAAAGTTAAAAAGCCTGAGCCGAAACCGAAAAGCGGAGAGTGATTTTAAATTCTGAATTCTGAATTCTGAATGCTGAATTATTAGTTTTTAAAGTTCATAAAGTTTGTAAAGTTTGTAAAGTTTGTAAAGCAAGAGTGGGACACGGTTTTCTTCATTCCCCCTTATTAAAGGGGGTCAGGGGGTTTGTAAAGGTTTTTAATATCGAATATTGAATATTGAATTTCGAAGTGAAGATAATTAGTTCATTAAGTTTGTAAAGCAAGAGTGGGACACGATTTTCTTCATTCCCCCTTATCAAAGGGGGTCAGGGGGTTGTAAAGTTATTTAATATTGAACATTGAATATCGAATTTCGAAGTGAAGAAAAGAGTAGGAATTTTGAAGAAAACTAAAGTGATAATTTCCCCTCCTTGACAAGGAGGGGTCAGGGGTGGTCAATGTTTTTGAAATAATGGTGTTGGAAATTTTAAAATATTTAATAGATTGTTGTTATGAATAAATACAGAATATATATTGACGAAGTAGGCAATTCTGACTTAAAGAATTCAATAGATCCTAATCATAGATATTTAAGTTTAACAGGGATAATTTTAGATTTGAATTTCGTAAAGAATACATTAACAAAAGAAATTGAATCGCTAAAAGAAAAATACTTTGGTTCCCATCCTGACGAGCCGATTATTTTTCATAGAAAGGAATTGGTAAACAAGAAATTTCCATTTGGAGCACTCCGCAATCCCGAAATTGAAAAATCATTTAATAAGGAATTTTTATCCAAATTATCTAGTTGGGATTACAAAATTATTACTGTAACAATTGATAAATTAGAGCATGAGCGACAATACAACGTTTGGAAATACGACGCCTACCACTATTGCATGGCAGTTTTGCTTGAAAGATATTTTAGATTTTTAACAGACAAAGCCGTTAAAGGAGACGTAATGATTGAATCTAGGGGCGGCAATGAGGATACAAGATTAAAAAAATCATTCAAAAAAATAATGGACGAAGGAACCAATTTTATGAGAAGTGAAGATTTTCGGAAGGTGCTTACAAGTAAAGAATTGAAGGTAAAACCGAAAACTTCGAATATTGCAGGTTTACAATTGGCTGATTTGATTGCTTATCCTTCCAGAACTTTTTTGTTTTCTGAATTCGATATAGAAAAAAAAGCAAAAAAAACATTTAATGATGAAATAATTGGTATTATTAAAAACAAACATTTAAATAGATTTGGTAAATTAAAAGGGTGGGGTTTAAAGCTTTTGCCATAAAAAAACCCGCTTGCGCGGGCAAAGGCTCATACGTCCTTCCACCTCCGTATAAACGGATTAATACAAAATTAATAAAAAATATTGTAATAAAAAATAAGTTTTTATGCACAAAATAATCTTTTCCATATTAATTTCGCTTTTGCTCTCTTCTTCGCTTTATGCGCAGGATGACTTTGATTCCTGCAATTGCGAAGCAAATAGAATTCTCAATACTTTCGAAAAGTTAAAACCTAAATATATTGCAAGAATAAAAGATTCTTTAAAGGTCTCATTAAACAGGGATTCAATTTACAAGAAGAACAAATTGAAAGAAAACGAATTAAATTTAGATACATTTATTTATAAAATCAATCCGATATTAAAATTGAAACCGCAAGCAATTTATTATACCAAAAACGAGAATCTTTGTAAATATTTCGAGTTCGATACGATTCAGTTTGATTGTGAAGCTGGTATTTTTTTAAATAATGATATATGTTTTTATTGTCGTCTGGGAGATCAGGCTTGCAATAATGAACCATTTTATTTCTTTCTTAGATATTATTGTTATTACAATAAACAAGAAGAAGATTTTACAATGCTACGTAGGAAGGTTAGGCATAAAGATATTTTTTTAGCAGATAATTATTTTAAGTTTTATGTTAAAGGAATTGATCCTTTCTTTTTTAAAATAAGCAATGGGAAAATGGCAATGGAGCTAACTGAATATTCTAAGGTTGGTCAGCATAATGAAAATATAGAAGAGTATATTAGAGGAGTATGTACTGAAAGATTAGCAAGATATTTAGCAAGACAATGCTCTATTTGTGGTTCTCCTCCTTGGTGGAAGTTTTGGGAGTGGGAAATATTTCATAATAGAGACGGACGTGGAGTTGGTGAATGATGTTTATTTCTTTATTTGTAATCAAAGTTTTTAATTAAATAAAATAAGTTTTTATGCTCAAAATAATGTTTTCCATATTAATTTCGCTTTTACTCGCTTTATGCGCAGGATGACTTTGATTCCTGTAACTGCGAAGTAAACAGGTTACTCACTACTTTTGAAAAGTATAAATCAAAATATATTGAAAGAGTAAAAGATTCTTTGAAAACTTCATTTATTAGAGATTCTATTTACATGAAAAATAATTTGAAAGAAGGTGAAATAGATTTAGATACTTTTACTTATATAATTTTCCCGATATTAAAACTGAACCCACAAGCCAAATATTATACAAAAAACGAAAATCTTTGTAAATATTTTGAATTTGATACAATTCATTTTGATTGTGAAGTAGGTATATTTTTGAATCAAACTATTTATTTTTACTGTTGTCTAGGTACACAGGCTTGTAATGATGAACCATTTTATTTATTTGTTAGGCATTACCGATATTTCAATAAAAAGGAAGAAGATTTTGAAATACGGTTTTGGAATAATAAATATCAATATAAATTTTTATCTGATAGTTGTTTCAAATTCTACATAAAAGGATTTGATTTTTGGTTATTTAAAATTAAAAATAAAAAAAATAGTTATGGAAGAGTACGGTTCAAATAACAACAATTATAATATTGATAAAAATTTGAAGAATAGTCTTACTGAAAGATTAATTAGATATAATGCAAGACAATGCTCTATTTGTGGTTCTCCTCCTTGGTGGAAATTTTGGGAGTGGGAAATATTTCATAATAGAGACGGACGTGGAGTTGGTGAATGATTTTTATTTCTTCAATTACAAATACACTTTTTAATCAAAAACATGTTTCTTCCAACTACAAAACAGGAACTTATTGCTTTAGGCTGGGACTGCCCCGATGTGGTATTAGTTTCGGGTGATGTGTATATTGATTCGCCTTACGACGGTGTTGCTATTATAGGCAAGGTGTTGCTGGATGCCGGCTACAGGGTAGGGATAATTTCTCAGCCGGATGTGAACTCTGCCGATGATATAATGCGGCTGGGTGAGCCTAAGCTGTTCTGGGGCATTAGTAGCGGCGTCTGCGATTCTATGGTTGCCAATTATACTGCGTTGATGAAACGGAAAAGGAATGACGACCTGACTCCCGGCGGGGTGAACGACAAAAGACCTGACAGAGCCGTAATTGCCTACACTAACCTGATTAAAAAATATTACAAAAATGCAAAGCCGATTGTTCTGGGCGGTGTGGAAGCAAGCTTGCGGCGGGTTGCCCACTATGACTACTGGGATAATAAAATCAGGCGCTCCGTTCTGTTCGATTCCAAAGCCGATGCTATTGTTTACGGAATGGGCGAAAAAACTATTCTGGAGCTTGCGGAACATTTTAAAAAGGGGACGGATTTCCTCAGTACAAGGGGCATCTGCTATGTTGCAAAGGAAGCGCCCGAAAAATTCAAAGAGCTCCCCCCATTCGAATCGGTGCGCGATGATAAGGTG
>JBAYGQ010000044.1:0-9753 GCA_041666585.1 Bacteroidota bacterium | reverse complement strand
GACTGGGGCTAAGTCGTAACAAGGTAGCCGTACCGGAAGGTGCGGCTGGATCACCTCCTTTCTGGAGAAATCCATTATCTTATATTTGATTTCATAGAAGCTTTGCTTCATTATAAAGGCTTCTCTTGGTTCGTACACGTACTTCCTATTTTCGGAGAACGAAAATTAAAAAGCCCTCTTTTCAGAGGGCTTTTTTTGTATGTATATAATCATTCTGAGTTGTATGTAAAGTCCATTTACTCAATTTTGAAAATCAAAAATAATAGTTTATTTGAACCAAATAATTGAATTTTCAATTTTAATGAAATCAAAAAAATCAGCTAATCTTTAATGCATCTCACATAGTATCCGTCAACTTTAGCACAATTGGTTTTTGTAAAATTAACCTTGTTACTTTGAAGTCTGCGTATCATAACATTTGGGCTATTTGCATTATTTACTGACCAGAATCCGTCGCTACCGCTTATAAAATCAGCAGATGACATACTATTCCTTAAGCCGCCTCCAACTTCAAAAAAGCCTGTTTCTTTTGCGATTAACGGTTTTTGCTTAATAACTATTTGCCATTCATCGCCTCCAAAGTAATTTGTTAAAGCTTCCCAATCATCAGCACTTGTTATATGCCATCCTGTAGGTGCCAAGCCACGCTGATCGTTTACGGCATAGAAATTATAGAGTTTGCCTACTGTCCCGCGATTATTTTTAAAGTAACACCATGCTCCTGTTGTAAGAGTTTTCCATTTTGCGGGATCTTTTACTTCCGGAATTGCATCTCCGTTTCTGTAATGGTCCACATCCAGGTTTCCTTTCATCCAAACCTGATTACCGATTTTAACGGATTTTATATTTGATGAATTGTCTACGGAATAGGCATTACAAATGAATGCACAAGCAATAATTATGATTAGAATTAATTTTTTCATTTTGTCCCTTTGAATATTATTTTAATCTTTTACGCATCTAACTGAAAATCCATAAGTCCTAAAAGTTGATCCCCTGTAAACACTGGTTCCACTATGCGACATGCTTCTCATTTTAGCATAGGGTTCCGCGGATCCTGATGCCGTCCACCAGCAACCACTGGCACCCAGTCCGGTGAAATAAGAATCCCCATAACGAAGGGAACCACCGGGCAGGGCTGTAAAGCCGCTTTCGTTTGTAGCCGATGTATTCGGAGTCAGCCAGTGCGATGTTCCGATTTCCTTGAGCATTTTTCCTGCATTGAAATCACTTCCAAGAGCAGTAACCATTAAAGACCATTCATCATCTGTTGCAACATGCCATCCGGCAGGTGCAAGCCCTCTGGGATCATGAACGGCATACCAGTTGTACAATTTGCCATAAATTGCACCTGTTGCAGGGTCATCATTGTAATATCTCCAAGCGCCCGTACTAAGATTAACCCATGCTGTAGAATCAGTAATATGACGTATAGGATCACCGTTTTTATAATGCTCAACGCTTAAATTTTTTCGCATCCACACCTGATTGCCGATTTTTACAGATTCAAAATTATAAACAGCAGTTTGTTTGTCAATATTTTGAATGTTATTTTTTTGTCCAAAACAAATACATGAAACAAAAATAAATAGTATCAAAATCATTAATGATTTATACATAATAACTTTCGATATGATTTAAAATTCAATATGTTATTTACAGGTTTTAATATATTCGGTACCGGTTATTTGTTCGTTAATATGACCTGCACCAAAACTGCCACCTGCATAATCTTCCTGATAGAAACAATATGATTTAATACAGCATCTGTAGTTGGGATTCTGGTGAATAACGACAACACCTTTAGCGCGGTTGGTTGTCATTCCGTTTGTTTTATTAATATAAAACTCACTTGATGTACCCATCGAAATTATTTTTGAGTCAGGGTAATAACCAAGCACATATTTTTTTGCAACTGCTTCAGCTTTTGAATCTTTGCCGCTGTATTTTACATTATTATAGGTTAATCCATCATAATCTTTAACTACTTCGTTTGTAAACACTTTTAAACCTTCCTGATAAGCGGCTTCGAGTTTATCCCAGGGATATTGGAGTGAAGTTCCAACAAGTTCAGCAGATTTTTCGAAAACAGCAAGTTCTTCTTTTTTAACGCGGTCTTTGAATTTGTTAAAGCCGTCTTTGTTGGCAAGATAACTGGCATAGTAAGCAGTTTTAAATTTAATAATAAATTCAGCAAATTTTTCACTTGCAACTCTTTCCAAACCTATTCTGATATAATCTTTTCTTTTCTGAAGAAATTCCCATTGTACATCAAATCTGTTTTCAATTTTTTCATCACCTGTTCCTAAATCGGGAAAATTTTTACGAACATTGAATATACAATTATAATTATCGAACAATGTTTTGAACTTATCCATGCTTTCTAAACTTGGAAGATAAAATGTGCCGAAATCATGTCTGTAATACCATAGGAATTCCCAGCGGTTATCAAGTTTGCATTCCATGCTGTTAATTTGTTTCAGATATTCACCATAGTTGCCACCGCCGCCTTCATGGTCATTTGATGCAGTTTTATTTGAACCTATTGCTCTTACATCCGTTATATAATGCCAGAAAAATTCAAAATCAGGTCTGAAAGAAGTTCCGGGACGATAAATGAAATAATTATCTCCATCAACTGAAGCAACAATTCCTTTAGTCCATTCATAACTCTTGTTAGGTGTTGCCCTGCAATAACATTCAACCATTTCACCTTCTTTAAATTTATCTCCTGTTCCGTTTACTATTGTTGACGGGAAACGGGTGTAATTATATCCGCTTACCAGTTCAACCTTTGCAAGATTAATATCTGCAAGGGTCCATGCAAAGCATTTCATCCCCTTATATAAACCATTAAAATCAAGATCTGCAATAGTATATACATTTTTTTTCTCTTTATACTCATAAATTATCGGGTCTCCGATTTTGAAAGTAACAGTAGGGTCATTAGGATAAATTACCGGAAAGCTTGTAGGTCCCGGTTTATCAGAGACAGAACTCGAGTTGTCATTTGAGCCGGATGAACTTTTTGAACTGCCTTTTACAGATGATGTGCCACTGTTAGAAGCAGTATTCTGTTTAGAATCGGTAGAAGTTTCTTTACTTACGTTTGAACCTGCAGGACCAGGGTCATTTTGATTGCCGCTTCCGATTGGTCGAATGCTTTCTGCTGTTACCCAGGTATCATATTTTGAATCATAATTTTTAAAATGAATAAAATATTTCCCATCCTGTTCTTTTAATATTGTAGAACGGAACCAACCCTTACCTATCGGGTCGTAAACTTCGACGGTTGAGCCGGTATTAAAGACACCGGATTGCTGTATTTTATCGGTTGATTTTTTAACTTCTACTGGAACTTTTGGAACTTTTAGACCAAATTGAGAATATGCTGCTGTGTTATATACAAAAAAAACACAAATAAATAATAAGTACTTATTAATTTTCATCGGACACTCCTTAGTATTGTATGGGGAAAATGATGTTTTTGTATTTTTGTTGACATTAAAATAATATTTTTTTTAAACAAAAAAAAATAATTAACCAAAATTAAGTTTATTTTTTTTGAGCCGATATTAATTTATAATAAATAAATTCACTACAAGGAAGGATGGACAAAAATATTACCTTTCTTTATATTAAACTATTTGACACATCAAACAGAATTTATTGTTATTCGGTAAGAAGTAATCCGATCGGTAAAGTCATCCCAAGATGTTTCGTCGGTTTTAATTCAGTCAATTATTAAAAGAAGAATATGATGTTGTATAAATCATCCGCAGAAAAATTGTATATAACTATTAAAAATGATAAAAGGCTATAGATAGATTGCCAAATGCAAGGAACAAAGATAAAATCTACAGGAACATATCTCAATACGATAGACAATGAAATGCTTTTGTATTTATTATTCTATTAAATTAAAAGATTTGTTTTATATTTATATTATTAATAATTTTGTCCTAATGTTACTTAGAAAAAAGTTATGAAAAATAATTTAAGCTTATATTGCATATCAACAATAAATCAATTGCAACCAACTGTTACTACATACATGATTTTGGAGTATCAATGCAAAAAGTTAGATTTATTTTTAAAATCACTTTACTTTTAGTATTATTTTTATTTCAATTGACATCTTGTCATACCTTGAGAAAAATGTACAAAGGTGAAGAACTTCCCCCCTCTAAAATTGCAATATTAGCCAGAGAATATGGTTTACACACTATCTATTTTGATGGAATAGAATGTAAATATGGTGATGATAAATATAGAGCTTGGGAAATCGAACCAGGTATCCATATAATCGTTGTTTGGTTAAATACTGCCGGTCAAACTGTGACAATTATTGAATCTAAGGATATAGTTGAATTATCATTTTATGCAAAACCAGGAAAATTTTATGCTATGAGTTATAAAATAGAATCATCCAAAGATTGGATTCCTTACATTGTTGAATCTGACGAGCCGCTCCATTATGTAAATTGGCCAGTTTTGTACATAGATGATGAAAAAATAAAAGGAAAAGAAATTATTAGTACTATAATTAGTAGAAAAATGCGATCATGGTTTTGACAATAAAATGATTTAAATAAAATCTTTGGCGTTATGTAATTATCAATATTAAAATTCATATTTTTCTTTTAGTTCAAGCTTTTTAATTCTAGATTGAATTGCACCCCTGTTTCTTTGAAATATTTCAGATAACTCTTTAACTTTTTTCCCTTGACAAAAAAGTAGCTCGAGTTCTTCGTCATCTGATTCTTTCCAAGGTTTGTATGCATTTATATACTTTTCTTTCGTCAATTCCATTTTACTTTTAGCTGAAGTGAAATGCTTTAGTGATTTATTAAAAGCCGATGCAATTTCTTTTATATCTTCTTCATAAAAAATAATTCTAGTATGATTGTCCTCGCTTTTTTCAAGGTAACGATGCTCTGATATTTGTAAATATTTTTCACCATTTTCAGAAAAGTTGATATTAAAAAGATATGTTCTTTTTCCGGCTTGAACTTCAATTGTTGGTATGTCTTTTTCCATATTCAAATACACTCCGATTATTTAACATATTAAATTTAATAAATATTTTCTTCATTTCGTCTTGCTTATAATTAATTTGAATACATCCGGTTGAGTTAAAATTGTGCAATTGTCAAAGTAGTACCACATTGCATCAGATGCATCCTGCTTAAGCCTTTTGTTCGATTTGGATGCAAGCATATCGGTAAAGTCGTCCCACGAGGTTTCGTCGGTTTTAATACCGTCAATTATTAAAAAGAATACTTCTTCGTCCTTGATTCCGACACCCAAATTCGAATAGGTGAAATCCAAAAATTTGAGTGTGCAATTGTATTTGTATGTAACCTTGCACCCTGCAAAGTTGCCTGTGCTGTCGTTTTTGCATTCGAAAGAATTCAATATTTTCACTGCAGATTCAGCCTTGTCGCCAATCGTAATGCCGGTTTCTTTAGCATAATCGAACTTATTCTGTGCAAAAGTGATTGTGAATGCAGTGATTAAAATTGCGATGCAAACAAGAGATTTTTTCATTTGATTTCCTTTATATTTGTTGAGATTATTTTCTTTTGCCTGTAATTCTGTTAGAAAAAATTCAAAAGTTGTAATAACATTGCTAAAATATGAAAATAATATATATAAGCAAAGGTAGATTTTCCATCTTAAGTAACTTAATTGAAATTAATTGCTAAATTCATCCGCAGGTTAAAATTAATTATTGTTTTATTGTGGAAAAAGCATTAAATTTGTAGTTCTCTAATTTGAGGAAATTAATATTTAAAAGAAGTATAGAGTACCAAAATGAATTACACCGGACCAAAAGTAAGATTATCGAGAAAACTCGGAATAGAATTAACCCAAAAGGCGCACAAATACGTACAGCGCAAGCCTTATCCCCCGGGTCAGCACGGCTCAACCAAAAAGAGGGTAAAGCAATCAGACTTCGGAAAGCAGTTGCTCGAAAAACAGAGACTGCGTCTTCAGTACAATATATCCGAAGCACAGATGCGCAACTTTTTCGAAAAAGCTACCAAGATGGTCGGTAATACCGGTGATATATTGGTTCAGCTTATGGAATCGCGTCTCGATGCATTCGTTTACAGGTCAGGTTTTGCACGCTCAATTTATTCCGCAAGACAATTGGTAACACACGGTCATATCCTAGTAAACGGCAAGAGACTTAATATCCCCGCTTATCAGGTTAAAGCAAATGACGAAGTTTCTATAAAAGAAAAAACAAGGAAGAACGAAGTAATTCAGGATTCAATCCGCTCTACTGCACCTCCGCCCTACATAGAATTATCGAAAGCAGACTTTAAAGCCCGCTATCTCTATGTTCCGCCGCGTGAGGAAATTCCAGCAATCTGCGATGTTCCTCTAGTAGTCGAGTATTACTCAAGATAATTTGAAATAATTAGAATTATATACATAAAGCCTTCCTTTGCAAATCGAAAGGCTTTTTTTATACATTAGTAGTTCGTTATGTTATTGGAACAAGAATAAAGAAATTTCTACTCCGTCTTTTCAGATTCTTTAGGAACAAAGCGGATATTCTGTCCCCACCTGTACTGCTCTTCCATTCTGCAAGACCAGACTAACTGATCATTCCAGACTGTGATGTCGGGGCATCCGTCGCACATATTTACATCGCCGTTTTCGAGTACATCGGCTGGCTGAATAATCATAATAGACTGAAAATTCAATCTGCTGAAAAATGCCTTTGGATTTAATGAGAAAGACTTGAAATAATTCTTCACCACTTCACGCATACCCTTGTCGAATGGTGCAAGAAGGAAGTAAAGTCTGCCCCTGCGCTGCCATCTTGTAGTCGAGTAAGCAAGGTAGGTACCTGTAAAAATATGCTTTGCAGTCTGGACAATTTCCATAAACTTAGCTCCGTTGTACCCGAATATCTGATGTTTGTTTCCGATGCGTCCTGTAAGTAACCATTTGTAAGAATCGGGTGAAATCGTACCGTTCAGGTAGGCACAGGGCATAAAGTCAGGTTCAGTCTTTCGGATTTCATCAACTACTTCGGGTGTTTTGATATCAACTCTTCTGTTATCATCTTCTTTTGAATACATCATATCATCAAATTTTACAGGCTCATCACCTACATAAAAATCCATATTTTTACTAAGAATAGCCATTCTGTAAATAATAAAAACCATTATATGTACTTTGTCAATGTGCTCCTGCCCCCATTTAATCAGCTCCGGCACATACTGAAGCGATTCGGGATAAATTGTAGCATTGAAGGAACAAAGGATATTTCCCGCTTCTTTCAGCATAATTGCAAGTTGCAGTCGCAGTTCGCAAAGTTCAAGTTCACTCTTTCCTTTCCAGCCGGGACGTTGCTGAAAACTGTCAACGTGGAAGGTAAAGCCTGTAACGCCTGCTTCTTTCAGTTCTGATAAAAGTTCTTTTGTAAGCAATGCACCGTTAGTATTCACAACGGGTTTCCAGCCTTTATCATGAATATAGCGGACGATTTCCACTATATCGGGATGAGTCAGAGGCTCGCCTCCTGCAATTGAAATAGAATCCGATTTTCTGTAACGGCTGAATATATCTAATTCATGTTTGATTTCATCAAGCAATTTATGTGAGCCCGGGCGGTTTTCGCGATAGCAACCGTCGCAATAGAGATTACATTTGGAAGTAGGTTCGAGCCAGGATATAGCATTGTCACTCAGATTCCATGGAAGACGATACAAATTTTCGGGTGAATAATCCAATGACATTTTACTCCTTCTTTTTTAATATATCGAAAAAAATAATCTACAAAAATATGAAAAACTCTTGTTGTTTAGTTAATAAAGCCAAAATTAAGTTTAAATTTATTTTATATTAGACTGTAACATTTATTGTTTTTCTTTGTTAATACATTATAAATCGAATCAGAATTTTGCTTGAATTCAAAGAGGTTTTAAAGGTATTTTGATAAGATATAAATTATATTGTTTTTTTTGTTAATTTTATACTTTGGAAAAGAACCATCTTATTGATAAACCACTTAAAAAGGTGCGATATGAAAACGAATAAATTCTTCTTGTTAATTATCATTGCAATTGTAATTTTTGCAATGGAAATCTTTGCACAGACGCCCCCGAAGCCGCAGGTGACAGGTTGGGAAAAGTATTATACAGTGCAACCGGATATAGCAAATTGCAATTCCGGTACGATTAAAGACAGTGTACGACAGCAGTTCTTGGACTATATCAATCTGGTTCGAAGAATTCATAATCTAGGGGAACTGGCTTATGATTATAACCAGAACGACGTGGTGGCAAAAGCCGCTTTGATGTCCGTAGCCAACGGCTCTTTAAATACTCCTGCACCCGGTTGGGAATGTTATGACGCCAATGCCGCCGCTACAGACCCCAAAAACGGTATATACATGATGAACATAAATGACGCAAGTTATGATGCAACACCCGAAGATGCCTTGCGTTTCCTATTGTTTTCAGAAAATGTAACTTATCAGGGACAGTATGTTCTTTTGTACAGAAGGGCAATCCTTAATCCTTTTCTGCACTACATTTCTTATGGAAGATGCGACGGCAAGCCTAAAGTCCAATACCAGTATCAGAACGTCTGCACTCAGATTCTTCAGTTTCTGCTTAACGATAATGATGCAACAGATTTTGCGGGTGATTTTGTTGCTTATCCTTTTCAGGATTATCCTACTGATTTATTCGATAAAGCTTTCTATCTATCTTTTTTTGTAGTACATGACAAAACCGGATGGCGCAATAACGGAGGTGTTGATTATTCTGCAACAACCATAGAAGTAAAAGATGAACTAAACAACACGATGACTGTTACCAATAAAGAAAGCGATAATCTGGCGTTTACTCAGGGCAATCTTCACAATTCTTTACGTTGGAAAGTTACAGGATTAGCAACTACTACAAGGTATAATGTAACGATCAGAAATGTTAAAATTAACGGAAATGCAAGAGATTATACTTATTGGTTTGACCTGAATAACAGGAATCTGCCTGTACCTCAGACACCTACACTAATTTCTCCTGCAAATAGTGAACAATATGCGGGAAAAGCCCTTAAACTTACATGGAACGCTGTTAAATACGCTCAGTACTATCGTCTGATGGTCTCTAAACAAAGTGATTTTTCATCCGATGTAATTGTAAACGAAGTGAAACTCGACAAACCATCTTTCGATTTATCCGGACTCGAAGTAAACGTAAATTATTTCTGGAAAGTTCAGGCTTTCAGTGATGCAGGCTCAAGCAACTGGACACCGGTCTGGGGTTTCCGTGCAGGTATTCCTGCTCCTGAAACCGTTATCCTAAACGACCCGCCCGACAATGCTACTTTCCTCGGTACTAATGTAAGATTAAAATGGAACATTGCAAGCCACAGCGATTCTTATCAGATACAGCTATCAAAGAGTTCGGATTTTACAAGCGATGTCGCTGTTGATGTCGAAAATATTAATGCTACATCGTATGATGCTAAAAATTTAGAAGAAAATATAAAATTTTACTGGCGTGTACGAGGCAAGAACGAAGGCGGCTTCGGACAATGGTCATCTGTTTGGAACTTTACATCCAATTTCCAGGCTCCCGCAATACCAACTTTGCTTACACCCCTAAACAATTCTCAGGGTGTTGAGATAAACCCTGTATTAAAGTGGAATCCCGCTGACAGGGCACAGAGTTACCATATAATCGTTTCCAAAACAAGCGATTTTTCAGGAGACATAGTAAT
>JBAYGQ010000043.1:0-9783 GCA_041666585.1 Bacteroidota bacterium | reverse complement strand
TGTTCATTGTTACTTTCATTTAGATATTCTTCAATAGAAGTCTCAACCTTGTACTTCCATTTTATGCTTAATCCGTCCAGTAACTTGCCAATAGATTCTATTAGTTTCGCAAATACTAAATCTAATCTTTTATCTATGCTAAATTCTATTGTTACTTTCATTTTTTTGTACCTTTATTTAATAGTAATTTCTTGTTATTATATTTTACGCTATAAAATATAAGTAAAATTACGCTAAAAGTCAAGTAGATGATTGATTTTTATTTTCCGGGATTTTTGAGTTGTATAATGTATTAAAGCAAAATCTAACCATATAAATTTCTCTTTTAACTTTTATTCTATATGGATAAAACCGTCTTGGATATGAAAAGAGGTCTCGTCAAGTAGGCGCTTTACCGCCATGCCATGACCACTACAGAATCATACCCCAGCGTCATCCGACGGGCATCCCGCAACGAACCCGCAACGATCCGACGGTATACATGCCATGTCATATATGGCATGTATACATGCCGTTATATTATATATGTTATTACTCATCAGGGTATATTCTTTCATATCTATGATACTCACGGCCTTCTTTAGGTGGTACATCATTTCGTTTCTCTATCTGTACATCATAGGTCTCTTGCACTATAGCGTAACGTTTTTTTAACCAAGATTGGTATTGGTCTTCTGTTTGGAAGTGTATTACTTTTACTGCTAATTGCCAACCTTTACGTGGTGCTTTGGTAAGATAATGTATCTTATACAATGGGTCAGGTGGTTTGTCTTTATGTGTTGTAGTCCATTGCATTATTTTGTATCTCTCTGTATATATTTACCAAGCATTTCAAGTAGTATCCATCCACCAATAATTACTATAATTAATAACATATTCAAGTGATTAAGGTATAGCAATAATGTTATTGCTACATATAATAGGTTAGCAGAAAGAAATAATACTATTTCTATGGTTTTTAATTTTCTGGTTGGCGTAATCATTCCGTATACCATTTATAATCTTCTTGAGACATTATTTTATTAATTATTTTATTGATGGTTGGTATATCGCCATCAGATAGTAATATTTCTTCCGCATCTGATATTTTGATTGGTTCATCCCATCTATTACCATCATAAAGTCCTATGAGTACAGCGTAACCTTGGTTATTTTTGGTTTTTATATTCTCAAATCTACCAAGTACATATTTTTCATTTTTGGATAGACAGATTATGAACGGGTTGGTTTTCTTTTTGGTTTTTGACATTATATTCCTTTATTATATTAACTGATATAAATATACGCCTTTCAGGCGTCAAAGACAAGCGTAATTACATAAAAATTCGTTTTTCTTCATCGGTAAAAGTAATACCTGCTTTTTCTGCTAATTTGCGAACAAGGTAGAGTGAGATACCACAACCATTGGTATGACATTTATCTTTATGCTCTTTCGCTAATTTAAGTATATTGTCTTTTAAGGCTTCTTCTTCAGTTATAGTTTTCATTGCGTAATACTTTCTTTATTATCTGTTAAAGATTCATCATTTCCTGTAAATGATTCATAGATAATCGTGACATAATTATGAGAAGTTTGTATATCTAATACTTTTATTCTCATTCTCCTCATACTTTGTAACCAGTCATTTATTTTATAGTCTTCCCCGATTACAATTGTTTTTATTAAAATTACAGGATTTTCTGATATTGGTTGTAACATTAAAAACTTCCTTTTATTTCTTCAAGTAATTCTTTCCAAGTTAAATTTGGAACGGTTTGATTATTATTTGCTTTTACAATATCATCATCAGAACACATATCATTGTAAAAGGTAAATTCATTTTTATCAGTTTTTTCTACGGTAAGAATAATTACGCCATTGCTGTATTCGTAAGAATATGAGGATGCTGTTTTTTCAAATCCGAGAGATTTTAGTTTTTCAATTTCTTTGTTTGTAAAATTCATAATTATACTCCTAATACTTCAGCGAACATTTTTAAGATTTTTTCTTCAGTTTCTTTTTTCAGTTCTGGATTATCCATTCTGTTTTGTAAATAATTATCAAATAAACATTTTGGACTATCTTCATTGCTTACATAAAAGTCATAAAATTTCTGACCTTGTAGAACGCTTACAATTTCTTTTACTTGTTTTTTTTGTCTTAGTGTCATAGTAATATACTCGGTATTATTAGTATTAAGGTTGCGAAACAAAGACCAATAACTAAACCATCTATAAAATCACGACTCATTATAATATCTTTCTTAATTAATGATGTGTAAATATACAGGTATTTGGAACAAATGTCAAACTAAACTATAAAACGGTATCAGTAATTCCCAATGGAATTGATATAATTTCTATAGTTTTTTTAATTTCTGCTTCTGTTCTAATTAAATCAGCGTGTATTATCACAATACCTTGTGTACGGGTATCATGACAATTTAGGCAAGCGTCAAGCAAATTTTTTGCTGGATTGCCAATAAGTATTCCTGCTCGTCCATTATTAGCGCCACAAATTTTGCAAGTATTATATGTCATTATTACGCCTGTACTGCTATTGCTACAATAATAGTAATTATTAACCAGAGTGGTATAGTAATGAAAGTCATATTATCTATTTTTGCTTTCATTTGTTCGTAGGTTATAGTTTTCATTAAAATCTTTCTGTTAAATGATATGTAAATATACAGGCTTTTGGAACAAATGTCAAGCGCATAAAAAACCCGCCTGAAAGCGGCGGGTTTCATCATTTATTTAAGGAATACTATGGACTATCTGCGGAAACTTTAAGTGGTTTAATTACTCCATCGTATTTTCTATCATGTGTTTTCTTTCTAAGTGGAGTACCTTGCCAAATCCATTCTGCTAATTTCTCTAAAATTTCGTGAGCCATATAATCATCAGAAGCGGATTTTGTTAAATCTATGTCTATTATTGCGTAATTTCCGATGTTTGTAATCCATTGAATACCATCATTTCCTTCAACGGAGACGAACGGAAGTTTGCTCCAGTAATTGATAACATCTTCCACTTGTTTCCGCTCATTTAAACTTAAAAGTCGTGGGAAATCCACTCGGACTTGGTAATTCAAATTTTGGTTATCATAATCAATTTCAGTTTCGTAATTGCGTATTTTAAAATGCTTCGGTGTTTTATTTATTTCATCAACCGCTTTTGCTACTCGTTTATTTTCCACTTTTGTTTCAAGCCAGTCAATATAAGCTGGTAATTGATTGGTATCTTCAATAAATTCTTTGTGTAAATTCATTTTATTCTCCGTATTCCTTTTTCATTTTTGCGAGCCATTCATCTTCTGCTTTGAAATGCGCATCAACTTCATCTTGGTGTGCGTCATTATATTTCTGATTTTCCTTTATTGCTGCGTCTCTTTCTTCTGCAGTATCAAACCCTTCCCAAACTCTACCACCTTCAGCCCATTCCCATTCAACCCCAAATTGACCGTTGGTTAACATATCGACATCAGATAAAAATTTCATATTGTATAACTCTTAATTAATGATATGTAAATATAGTGTTTTCTGGGATAAATGTCAAGTGTGATTAGTCGTTTATTAATGTAAAACTTCTAATACCTTCTTGCTCGAAAAATGCACTAAGTATTAATTCAGTATCATTTGACCATTCCAATTGACCCAATTCGGATAAATAGTATTCTTTCTTTTTGATTTCATATTGTGGAAAGATGTTATCTTTTGCTAAAATGTCCTGTGCTCCATTATGAGAAAATCCACATTTGCTTGCTGCAAATGAAATTAGGTCTGATGCGGTGTATAGATTTGTTTTTGCCATTAGTTTTTATCCCATTTTTTTACGGTGATAAGACTTAGAAATTTTTCAGTAACTTCTTTTTTAACATCCTCTGGAAGTATAACTTCATCTAATGTCATTGTAGAATTTCTGTGATATATTCTTTCATAAATATCTATTATTTTTCCAGTTCTTTTAGGTGGTACAATTTCTGCTTTTGTGTAGGTATCTAAATAAAGAGTGGTATTTATAAAGGTAAATACCCAAGTTTCGTGGATATTGCCAGTTTTTCTTTTAACTGATATATTTGGTGTCATGTTCTTTCCTTAAATTTGATATACAAAGGTACGGTAAAACCGTACCAATGTCAAGCGTAACTATAATTTAACAGGGCTAAGTAACCAAAAATAATAACAGAATTGATAAAAATAACGCTTCATTTTTTTACTCCTATAATAACATTGGTTTATATTTACTTTGTATCATTAATTTTAATTCTTTGGGTAGAAGTTTCCATTTTTTAAGTGAGAATTCAATATATGCTGAATATTCATTATTGGTTAAAAATAGTTTTCTTTCTTCTGGAGTAGATTTGTTCCACGCCTCTCTTGCTTTTTCTTCATTAGTCATATTATTTTCCACTTTCTATACTGATTGATGGATAATAAACTATGTAAGACAACCCCATATTATCAATACAAGATGAAGTCTTTATCCCTTTTTGTTTCATTCTCATTTTTACTTCTGCAATATCTCTAACAGTAAATCCACAACATTGTTCCCCAAACATTCCACGACCGGAGTAATCTTTGTAAAATTCACATTCATAACCATCAGCTTGCATTTCTGTTTCAACTTCAAGCATCTTTTCAATTACATTTTTATTTTTCAATGTATCCACCTTTATCATATGCAACAAATGGTTTGTTTTTTTCGAGAATTATATTCTTTAACATTTCAATTTCAGATTGGTATTTTTCAAGTTCTGGCGACATAACATCTTTAATCATTGCGGTCAATTCTCGTTCAACCCAATAAAAATCTTTTTCTGTTGCGTCTGCTATTGCTCTTACTAAAGAATCTGATTGTTTTCTGGCCACATTATATCTCCTAATTAATGATATGTAAATATACAGATATCCAGAATAAATGTCAAGCGCATAAAAATGCCCTATATTATAGGGCATTTTCAATGTTATGCATTAATCTTTCGGTTCTAACTTTAAGAAAGTTTTCAATGTTGGTAATTTATCTAACTTGTAAGATTTTAACAATTTTATCCCGAAATACTTACTTGTACTCTGTTGTCTACTGTAAAACCTATCTTTTTTTGTAAGTGGTTTCTTATTGAATCCATTATACACTTCAAAAGTATTGGTGTCAAAATCAACAACATATGCCCATTCACAAAATAAAGACTCATTCGCAAATTCTATGGAATTTGATAAAGGAATTTCTTTTAATTTTGATGGCGCTTTATATATAACTTCCAAGATTTTTGCACCAGTATCTCTTGTTGAACATTGATATAAAAATAAATCTTCTTTGCTAAGAGTTTTCTTTGCTACCATAAGGTCAAAATTATCTGCACCAATAGTATGTTTGTATTTGGTTTTACGACATGCTATTTCAACGGTGTCAAATATCTTATTTATCTTTTTGATATTTGGACTATTATCTCCCATAAAAATTGTCTTGTTAAGTTGTCTCTTAAACTTTTCTAAGTCAGCTGTCTGTAAAAATTCTAATGCTGTCGTACCCTGATGTTTTGGACCTCCATCCCATTGACCGTATTGTGCTATTCTGTATTTCCCGTCCATTTTCACGATTGTCAAATTTCTTGTTCCCATAATAAATCCTTTTAATTATTATTTTAATATATGCAAAAATTATAGTAATGTCAAACCACCAAAAATTACACCAGCTGCTATTGCTACGATAAATACCGAAATAAACAATACTAATAATTCCAACCAATTTAAACTTTTCTTATTACCAAAAAATAATTTTTGGGCAAATGCCAATGCCATAATTCCAAAAAATATAAAAAGGATCCAAATTGTAACTATCATCTTTATCTCCTATATGAATGCCGAGCCCGAAGGCTCGGCTATTATTGTTGTTATTCTGTTTCTACTAATTCTCTTTTGCCAAGAATGTATTCTGCGGCATATTGTGCTTTACTTGCGGCACTTAATACGAAATTCTTATCACTATTTTTAATCGCTTTCAACCAGCCTGCTAAATATGCGACTGAATTTTCTATTGTATTATTTTCAATGTTCGCTTCGGCACACAAAAAAGATGAGGTCATTTCTGCAACTAATTCCTCTTTGCTGTATGTCTCACCGCCAAAAATTGAAGTTTCATTTGCCTTAAATCTCTTTAATCTTGATTGCGAACCAGTACTATGTCCCATTTCGTGAAATAATACTGAATAATAATTTTCAGATGTTTGGAAATCAACTTTGTTAGGCATTTGAATCAAGTCCATTAAAGGAGAATAAAATGCTCTATCGCCACCGAATCTAATGTCTGGACAATCTTTGTAACCACTTACAATAGTTTCGCATCTTTCAAGTGGAGTAAAATCATTTATTTTTGTTGAGGGAACGATTTTTGCTAATGTTTCAGGACTAAATTCACATTGTCCTAAATTGTAAACTCTGCTATATCTTAACATTGGAAAACTATCTTCTTCTTCAACACCACCAACCATCTTTTTGTATTTTAATTGTTTCCAAAATACAACAATTTCATAATTCTTTGCTTCCTCTGCTTTTACTCTACCTTTTAATGTCATTACTTGCTTCCAAGTTAACCAATAAGGTGTTGATGCGAATGGACTTGAAAGTAACATCCAAACATTCACGCCACGATAAGGAATTTTTGTGGTAAGATTTTTAGGGGCATCAGAGGCAGACCAAGTTTTCTTCCAAGGCGACTTGCCTTCTTCTAACATTTTCACTATTCTATTAGTGATGTTTTCATATAAGAAATTCATATTTGCCATTTTATTACTTTCGTTAAATTTGATATGTAAATATATGGTTATTCCGTGAGAATGTCAAGCGTGATTATCATAATTTTCTTAAAATTATTAATAATAAAAACATTGCCCACCAATGTAAGCTAAGAAATTCGCCTACCAATGCTGTACCAAATAATGTATTTATTGACCAAATTGCTATCATTGGAAAGAAAATACAGGCCAAAATCCAAAAAATAATAGTGACAAATAATTTTGTTCCGTCGTCCATTGTATTATTCCTTAATGTATTAAATTTATATTATTCAAATGAGCAACCACCAAAATCAATTATTACTGGTCGATTTCTAATATAACCAGTATTATGTACTCTTACAGTTTCACCTGGTATGTAGTGCTTTCTACCGAAAATTTTCTTTACTTTTTTTACCAATTTTTTACCCATTGGAGTATATTCAAACCCATCATCTGTCACTACTTTTGCAACTTGTGTTTTGTATCCGTATTTAATCATGTCATTAAATTTAATCGGATGTACTATAGATAAAACTTTAGGACCGATTTTATATTTATATGCTTTGATCTGTCGTTTGCGGGCATTTATTGCACGTTCTTCATGATAATATATTTTTATACCTTCGGTGTTTGAAACTTTAAAGAATACACATTCTGCACCAGAATTTCGATCTATAATGTTATATGTCTTTTTTAAGAATTTTATCTTTTCCATATGAAAATTTTATATTTTAATTGAATTAAAATTTGCATAACTTGCACAATAACTATTTTTTTCATAAAGATAAACTCTAAATCTTTCTGCAACTGATACTGGTAATTTAAATCCTGCGTCTGCGCCGTTATATCTACGCATCTCTTTACCAGCAAGTTTAAATCGTTCTCTACGATTTGTACCAGTTGCGAAACATACCACCCTGTATTGTTTGTTTTTATTTCGTAATTGTTTAATCCAAGCTCTACCCTCAAGTGTGTTTTTTACTGATGCGAAATAGCCGACTGTTTTACCACCGTGTAAAATCTGACCGTGATTGAAAACTACTAATTCATTTGATTTGATTGTTGGCATTTTGTATTTTTCTTAATTAATGATATGTAAATATAATCATTTGTAAAACAAATGTCAAACGATTAAAATAATTCACACAAAAAAACTTCATACTCTGAATACCCATCACCTATTATTAATACTGTATTGGGTCCGGCATCCTCGCCCTTCTCAAGGATTTCATAAATTTGATAACCATCATCTTCACTGCCTGTCCAATGAACTTGGTCGCCGACTTCTATTGTATTGTAGTTTAACATTTTTATACCTCACTTAGTAATTTTTCAATTTCTTTTGTATCTTCTTTAATTCTTGCTTGTAAAAAAGAAATTCTTCTTTTTCTTTTACTACTTGCAATACCATCTTCAAGGTTAGCATGTTCTGGTATTCCACCAACTCGTACTAATCCAATGCCAGTGTTGAATATATCTTGAATAAATGTTTGAGAAAATCCGTTTTTCTCTTTATATAACTTTCCTTTTTTACTACATTTTTGGACTGAATAATATAATGTTATTCCTATACTGTGATGCGCTACGTCTTCCATTATCATCCAATAAGAATGCTGATGCTTTATTATGGAAAATTGTTCAATTTTCATTCTGACCATCCCATGATTCTCATAAAATTTTCAGCTCGTTTGTGCTGTTCTCTATTGTAAGTTTTCTTATCAGTATTTTGAACTTTGCTGACTTGTTTTGGCAGTGGAATTCTAATTTTCTTTTTCAATGTCTTTTTCATTTATATCTCTCTAATTTGATGATGTAAATATACTGGTTTCTGGAACAAATGTCAAACGAAACTATTTAAAACACAAAACCTCTAACGACTTGGTGGAATACGTCCACTACCCGTTAGAGGTTGATACCGAGGTTAATTACTTCTCAACTATCATTCAATGCTTGATTAAGTCCTGCGACGGACTTCAAACATTGTTGTGTATTTTTATTTTATAGACTTCATTCAGACTTTGTTCCTTGGATGTTATGGAGGAAATGATACAGCGAATCGTGAGGCTCATTGAATGTCATCTTCCAACCGGTTAAAAGAGAGTGATTGGCTCGAACCATTGGGTCAAGTATCGCATACAGAGCAAGTTTCCATCCTGAGTATGACTAAAAATAAAAATGTGTCAAAGAACTAAATATAATTATTGAAGTGGTCTAATATAAATAATTTCTAATTAAATGGCAAGCGGGCAAACATTAATCTTTTATCTTTTAATATTGCTAAAACCTTATCAACTGCGTATTTGTCGTTTCCACCAATATGCCATTCCGTGAAGTTTTCTTTTACCCACTTAACACTTTTTCCGTAATTTTTCCAATCGTAAATTGTAGCGACTGTTCCATCTTCAAATTCTATGTCCCAGATAATTCTCACTTTATCGTCGCCACTTGGTCGCTGTGAAGTTGGCTTCCCAAATGCTATGACTAAATGGTCATAAGATATATTAACATATCCAACTAAACCCGTATTTTCGGTTTTTACTAATTTAGAAACTCTTTTTACTGGTATCATGTGTTTCCTTTCTAATTATATTCTGAATCTATTGGATAAATAATTAATAAATTTTCATCTTTATCATAACCAAAACTAAACTCAAAATCAATACACCCTATAGAATTTCCTTCTTCATCAGAAGAAAGTTTTACATCTGGATTTGCATTTATACGTTTTTTTAAACGTGTTAATTCTGTAATTAATTCTGATAGTTTTACTGTCTTTGTCATAATGTTCTTTCTTTATTTTTGATATGTAAAGATACTAATCTCTGGGACAAATGTCAAGCGCAAAAAAGAAGGCAGATTGCTATGACTTATGCGCCTATGCTAACCTACCTTATAGTAACAAATTCTGGCAGCGTTGTTTATTGTGTCGTCCCGCCAGCCCACAGAGTCCGTTCTACAATCAGAGTGCACCTTCCGATGTTGCCTGACGGCTTAATAGAATAACCTCACGTTCAATTACCAATCAATAT
>JBAYGQ010000042.1:0-9908 GCA_041666585.1 Bacteroidota bacterium | reverse complement strand
AGCATTTTATACAAAGCTTTCTGTTCTTTAGTTGCCTTGTTCAGTGCAACCGTACGAGTTATATCTGAACAGAATCCGTGAACTTTACATCCGAAATCGAGGATAATAAGGTCACCCGGTTTGAACTTCCTGTCCGTAGGACTTCCGTGAATAATAGCTCCACGCGGACCGCTTGTTACTATCGGGTCGAAGGGGTCTCCTTCTGAGCCGAACAAACGTGAGTGATACTGAATTTCCAGAGCTATTTCCCGCTCGGAAACTCCGGGTTTGATTTTTTTAATAATTTTCTGATATGTTTTAATAGCCAAATCGCAAGCTTGTTGTAATTCAGCCAATTCTTCCGGAGATTTAGGAATAGTGAATCTTTCCACAAGGTTTGTTGCTGGCTTGAACTTCAATGGACGCAACTGATTGCGTACTGTAACGGCTTCGGCATAAGCCATTCTGTCTGCTTCAAATGCTATTGCCGAAACACTTTTCAGAATTTTCTTTGTTTTAACATGCTTCCAGATATCCCTTGTAATATAAGTAATAAGGTTTGGAAGTTTATATAGTTCCGTTTTTATCTGTTCTTCGTATCTATCATCAGTGTAAAAGTGAAGTTCGTTTTCTGTAATAAACAAAATTGCCGAAGAGCCGGAGAAATTAGTTAAATAACGAATATTAGGTAAATAATTTACTACAATGGCATCAACCTTCAAGTCTTCCATCGTAAATCTCAGTTGTTCTAATCTCAAATCAGCAATTTTCGGATAACTTGGAGTCGGAACTGCCGCCGGAGTGTTTATTTTAACTATATTTTTTTTGGGAGTCGGAACTACCGCCGGTGTATTTAATTTTGCCATAATGCTTCTGAATTTATTTAACAAAGTAATTAGGTGCTTCTTTTGTAATCTGTACATCATGCGGGTGCGATTCCCGCAGCCCTGCAGAAGTAATTCTTATAAAACGGGCTTTTTCTTTCATTTCCGGAATAGTCCTGCAACCACAATAACCCATAGAAGAACGCAAGCCGCCGGTCAACTGATAGATTGTATCGGATACACTGCCTTTGTAAGGTACTCTACCTTCAATACCTTCGGGAACAAGCTTGGAAATTTCGTCTTCTACATCCTGAAAATATCTGTCGGCTGAACCTTCCTGCATTGCTCCGATAGAGCCCATACCGCGGTACATCTTGAATACACGTCCTTCATAGAAAATTTTCTCGCCCGGGCTTTCCTCATGCCCTGCGAAAAGTCCTCCAATCATAACGCAATCTGCACCTGCGGCAATTGCCTTTGAAAAGTCACCGGTCTGTTTAATACCGCCGTCGGCAATAAGAGGAATACCAGCGTCTTTTGTGATTTTAGAGACTTCCATAATTGCTGTAAGCTGTGGTACACCTACACCGGCAATAATTCTTGTTGTGCAGATTGAACCGGGACCTATACCGACTTTAAGGGCATCTGCTCCGGCACTGATAAGTGCTTTTGCGGCTTCTGCAGTTGCAATATTTCCGGCAATTACCTGTAATTCGGGATATTTGGATTTTATTTTTTTCAATGTGCTAATGAATCCAATCTGGTGTCCGTGTGCAGTGTCAATAAAAACAGCATCCACTCCGGCTTCAATTAGCGCTGCCACTCTGTCAAGAGTATTAGACTGAATACCTACAGCCGCCGCCACTCTTAATCTGCCAAGTTCATCTTTGCATGCAAACGGGTGTTTCTTTTTCTTCTGAACATCTTTGAATGTAATTAAGCCGCGAAGGATATAATCGTTGTCAACAACAGGAAGTTTTTCGATTCTATGCTTCTGAAGCAGAAATTCAGCTTCTTCGAGAGTAGTACCGACCGGCACGGTAATCAGATTATCTTTGGTCATGAAATTTTCAATTTTATCATTCGGAGCAGGGTGAAATCTGAGGTCTCTGTTTGTGATAATTCCAATAAGTCTTCTGTCCTCGTCAATAATCGGAATGCCTGAAATATGGAATTTAGCCATAAGTTCGTGAGCATCCGAAATATATGATTCTTTAAACAGGGTAATAGGTTTCATTATCATTCCGCTTTCGGAACGCTTTACGCGGTCAATATGCTCGGCTTGTCTTTCTATTGTCAGATTTTTGTGAATGACTCCGATACCGCCTTCACGAGCCATAGCAACAGCCATTTCTGATTCTGTAATAGTATCCATAGCCGCACTTAAGAGCGGAATATTTAATCTGATTTTATTCGTAAGAAAAGTATCTAATGAGGTCTCTCGTGGAAGTACTTCCGAATATCCCGGAACGAGCAGAACGTCGTCAAATGTGATACCTTCTCCGATTATTTTATTCTTTTCGACCATATCTTTTCCTGTCAGGAACTATTATCCGTATATATTCGAGCTAAAGACGAAACAGATACGAATTCAATATATTTAACTCACAATTATTTTCGAGAAGGCAATTACTAACTGTTTGCTTTCAATTTTTCGATAGCTTTTAATTTATTTTCTGATAAAAGAACGAAATGTTTAAATAATTCGGTATCTTTAGTGCCTTTTGCATTGTTTAATTTTTCTTTTGCATTAACTATTTCATCTTTTACGCTGTTTATATTTAACTCATCCGCAGCATCTGCATGCTCTACCAGAACAGATATTTTATTGGATCTCACTTCCGCAAAACCGGTACCCGTAGCAAAAAAAATATTCTTTTCGCTGCTATCTGTAATTTTAATTATTCCAATATCAAGCGACGAAACAATAGGAGCATGGTTGAATAATATCTGAAACGGACTCTGAGAACCCGGTACAGAGACAGACACAGCCTTAGCACTATAAACAATTCTTTGGGGAGTAATAATTTCTACGTCCATTAATTTATCTGTCATATATAATCCAGTAGTTGATGACCATAAAAAATTCTGATATTAGAATTTTATTTTTGTTTTTTATATCTATCGAAAACTTCGTCAATCGTTCCGGTATAGCTGAATAAAGTTTCGGGAATTTCATCACAATCACCGTTTAAGATTGCTTTGAATCCTGCAATAGTATCGTCTATTTTAACATATCTGCCTTCGTAACCTGTGAATTGTTCGGCAACGCTGAACGGTTGAGAGAAGAATTTCTGCATTTTTCTAGCTCGATACACGGTAAGTTTATCTTCATCCGAAAGTTCGTCCATACCGAGAATATTAATAATATCCTGTAAATCTTTATACTTTTGCAGAATCAATCTTACATTCATTGCAGTATCATAATGCGAGTTTCCGATAATATTCGGGTCCATTATACGGGACGTTGAATCCAAGGGGTCAACTGCCGGATAAAGACCTAATTCGGAAATAGCACGGGAAAGAACCGTCTTGGCATCAAGATGCGAAAATGTATTTGCAGGTGCAGGGTCTGTCAAGTCATCTGCAGGTACATAAACAGCCTGTACAGATGTAATTGAGCCTTTGTCAGTAGATGCGATTCTCTCTTCCAGAACACCTAATTCAGTTGCAAGTGTAGGCTGGTAACCGACTGCCGACGGCATTCTGCCGAGCAGAGCGGATACTTCTGAACCTGCCTGAATAAATCGGAAAATATTATCAATAAACAAAAGAACATCTCTTCCTTCTTCGTCGCGGAAATACTCTGCAACAGTAAGAGCTGTCAAACCGACTCTTAATCTTGCTCCGGGAGGTTCGTTCATTTGACCGAAAACTAAGGCTGTTTTATCTATTACTCCTGATTCCTGCATTTCAAGATAAAGGTCATTACCTTCGCGTGTACGTTCACCCACTCCTCCGAAAACGGAATATCCACCGTGATGCTTTGCAATGTTATGAATCAGTTCCTGAATAATAACGGTTTTGCCGACGCCGGCACCACCGAACAATCCGGTTTTACCGCCTTTTGTAAACGGTTCAATTAAGTCAATTACTTTGATACCGGTTTCGAACATATCTTTTTTTGTACTTAAAGAAACGAAATCGGGTGACGGACGATGAATAGAGTACCGCTTTTGTGTTACAATATCACCTTTAGCATCAATCGGGTGACCTGTAATATTCATCAATCTCCCTAATACTTCAGGACCTACAGGAATTGAAATCGGAGCTCCGGTATCGTAAACTACCATACCGCGGACAAGCCCGTCTGTAGAATCCATTGCAACGGAGCGGACACGGTCCTCTCCTAAGTGTTGCTGAACTTCACATATTAATACTTCTTGATTGCCTGTTTCTGAAGATACTCTTGGAATTTCGAGTGCGTTCAAGACTGCCGGAATTTGTCCTTCGACAAATTCAACATCAACGACTGGTCCTATAACCTGGACAATATGACCTTCGTTCATATAATTTCCTTGATTGATTTATGATTGTTTATTTTGTTCTTAATTCTATAATTTGAAGAAAAATTTTTTCTGAGATTACAATAAAAATACAAAATTAAGCAATTATTTACACTTTGACAAAGTTAATAACTTTATCTATTCATTTAAAATTTCTGAATATTTTCTATGTAATCTTAAGGTTTCTTAGGAAATGGAATTATTAAAAGGAGTTTTGTTATTTTCATTATTGAGATTTGCAACTAAATATAGAAATTCTTAGATACTGAATAAAAAAATGCTATCCTTTACTATATCGAAAATAAAGAAATAGTGTTTATACAGTAGTACGATTCTTCTTCTCTTTTATTAAAGAGAATTGAGTTTATTTTTGAATAATCGGAATCGGTTCAGGAATTGGAATGGGGTCCAGAATCGGAACCGGGATTCCGGTATCATAAACAATCATTCCGGGTTTAAGCCCGTATGTTGAGCCAGATGTGAATGAACGGGCAAGTTTTATGCCCAGATGCTGAGTGACAACGCAAATTAAGTCATCCTGAGCACCCGTACTAGGAGAAGTTCTTGGAATTTGTAGTTGGTTCAAAATCGGTGGAATTTGACCTTCGGTAAATTCAACATCAATTACCGGTCCGTCAATCTGGTAAATTTTACCCTGATTCATACAATCTCCTTGATAAGTTAGCGGTTGTTTGACTAAATTCTTATACTCAATTTATGTTAAAATAAATTTCCGGAGGTTATAATAATAATATTAAATTAAGAAATTATTTACAAATTGACAAAATTTATAACATATTTTTTATTCAATAAGGTATTCTTACAAACATTTTTATCATTATTTAATATTTATGTAACTTTTTTTATGCTATTTTACTCATAATAACAAAACAAAATCAGAAAGTTTATTTATTATTTTTTTCTATTATCGAAAAATCCGGTGTAATATGAAACATTTTACTTTTTTTCTTACAATCTCAATTTTGTTTTTTCTATTTTTGAATAACTGTTGTGGAGAAACCGAGTTCAGAAAAGCGGGTACTTTTGATATCCGGCTTTACGGAGGGACATCCAGTGGTTCGAGTTATTTTGATCTGAACGAAAAACAAATGATTAAAATGAGTGAAAAAATCGAAAATGAAACTCCAACAAAAGATTACACCGTTGAATTCTCTGAGCTATATTTCGGGATTCGTGCTGAATATTCTGTAACAGATAATTTTACAGTTTTCGGGGAAATCCCATTGAATTCTTATAATCTGCTGGAAAAATACCTTGCTGATAGTTTGGGATATCGAAGTACTCGCGGAGATTTCAGTTTACTTCAAACTGATTATTTTGCTATCGGAGGAAGGTATCTTCTATACCAAAAGCGTACAGCATTTATGGCTTTTTATCTTGAAGGAAGGATGCCGCATCGTTTTTACAACGGAATACAAACCGACCCCGATTATCAGTTTCTAAGCGACGGTGCATTTGAGTTAATTACAGGTGCTATGTTCGGACTGAAATTAGAGAAAATGAATTTCGAGTCCTCGATTTTTTATAATATCAGGGGAGAGGATTTGGTTGACCAATATATAATCCACACCAAAGCCGGTTTATCAACTGTTCCCGGTACAGAACTCAGGCTTACAATTGATTTTCTTCAAAGCACTAAATCATTTAAAAATGCAGTTCCATTTGACCCGAGGAAAACTATTTTACAGGAAAATAATATCAAAATCGGCTTCGGATTTAATATGATGATTGATGATGCAATTTATGCTGATTTCTGTTATAGGATAACCCCTATCGGAAAAAACTCATGGAGTCTCGGTACATTTTACCTTGCTTGCGGAGTAATTTTTTGAATGTACTGTTTAATTTTGAATAAAAAAGTTCTTTGAAAAATTTGATAATTCAATTAACGATTGTCACTTAATCGAAATTCAGGAATGAACACAATTTAATTTGTTTTTAATTGTGTGTGTATTTTTTTTCTATTATATTAATATCTTTTATTTATTGCCATATATAACAAAAGTATTTAATGACGGATATTCAGAAAAATATCAAATTCAAATGCAACCTAAAATCAATTTCTACAATTGTTATTTTGTTCTTTGTTGTTATTGTAAATTTATCTTCACAGGTACCGCTTTCGATTGAAGAGAAGCTGAAGCTGAGCAATTATCGGCAGGAAATAATGAACCTTAGTATCCTTGACAGTTCTTCAGATTTTATCTTTAATACAATGGGTATTGCTTCTTATTACGGTAAAAAATTCCATAACCGCAAAACCGCAAGCGGAGAGATTTTCAATATGAATGAATACACTGCAGCACACAGGACATTGCCTTTCGGTACAATTTTAAAAGTTACAAATATTCAGAATAAAAAATCAGTATTAGTTAGAATAAATGACAGGGGACCGTTTATCGGTTCTCGAATTTTGGATTTGTCATACGAAGCGGCAAACAAAATAGAAAGCACCGGTCTGCCTACAGTAACTATTGAAGGCTTTATACCTAAGAATGCTGACTTTGACGTCAAAAATATTGATGAATATATTTTCGGATATTCTTTGAATTATCCTCTTATATGTCTCCATAAAAGCGTTGTGAGCTATATCGCAATGACAAAATCTTTTAATGAGGCAGTTAAGATTTTAATGCAGTTTACTGAAAGACATCCCGGGATAGTATCATATCTGCTTCTTCCGGCTAGTCAACTCCTGAAGAGTAACAAAAATGATGATATTTTTTATATTGCAATGATTCTTCCTGAAAAAGCAGTAAAAATGAAAGAATTTGTGAATATATTGAAATAAATTTATTCTATTTCTCAATTACAAAAAACAGATAAATTGAAACCTAAAAAGTACGAACGGAAAAATTCCATAATTTTGTTTTTTAAATTATAACATGAAAATTAATACTAAAATTTAATATAGGAGTTATATAGTGAAAAGATATTTGACATTAATTTTATTTCTCGCATTAGGAACCTTATTGACACAAGGCTTTCAATGTGCATCGCCGGAAATGACAACCGGGAACTTAGCTTTACAAAACGGTGAATACGTTAAAGCGGAAACAAGTTATGAGAAAGAACTTTCAAAAAATCCTAAAAATGCTGAAGCATGGCTAAAACTTTACGAAGCAAAAATGAAACTTAACAAGTTCGAAGACGCTATCAAATGCGTTGGGGAAGGTGGAAAATACGCAATTGAACCTCTTTTACAGAAAAAAGCCCAAATTCTTGGTTATCAAACATGGGTAAGTTGTTATAATAATGCAATCGGATTTATTAACTTATATGCAAAAAACAAAAATAAGTCCGTTGCCGATTCCGCAATTGCACAATTAAAATATGCCCAGCTTATTCGTCCTGAAAATCCGGAATTTGTAAGACTTCAGGGCAGAATGTATGAAGATTTGGGAGATACTGTCAACTTCGAACTTAAATATAAAAAATATATCGAGATGTACGAGAAGGAAATGCAATTCACAAAAGAAAGGCAAATGTTTTTAAATATGTCAAGAAATGATGTAATTGCTAAAATCGGAAACCCGGTTAAATCTTTAGGAATGAGATTCCCCGAATCGGACTCTACTTTGACAGATTTGTATAAAGTGAGTGGAGATAATGTTTATTTGTCATTTACCGAAAAACCTAAAGGAAGTTTTATTCTTGACGGTTTTAAAATAAATCCTCCTGATTATCTTATGGATGATGAAAAGTTTCAGCTTATTCCGTTCAATATCGGTCCTATTGCGAGTTTAGCACAAATGTATTTTAATAAAAAAGACTACAAAAAATCTGCTGAATATGTTCTGCTGATTACTCAGATTGACCCGAATAACGTTGATGCAAACTCCTTCCTTATCCAGATTTTTGATATTCAGGGTAAAAAGGAAGATGCTCTTAAACAAATCGGCGAGCTTGTAAAAACTAATCCTCAGAATAAATTTTATCTTGCGCAGTACGGCGAAATTTATTTTAAAATGGACAGCTTAGACCAAGCAATAATTCAGTATGAAAAAGCGTTGGTTATTGATAAGAACTTTAGTGTTGTTCAGCGTAATGTCGGTGCATGCTACAAAAATAAAGCTGTAAACATCCAGAAAGCTCAGCAGGACAAGAAACAGAGTGACCCCAAATATAAACCTAATATTGATGAGTTTCTGCCTCTGCTTAACAAATCAGCCGCGTATTTCGAAAAAGCTAAAGCATCTATGGAATACAAAAATGATTTCCGCGTTATGGTTGAGCTTGCAAATTTATATTCTGTTCTTGACGAAAAAACAAAATTGAATCTTGTCATTGCAGATTTGGAGAGACTTGAATCGGATATTCCAATTGAGGTAAAGGAACAGTATTATTTGGGTCTCGTTAAAATATACGGTGACCTGAAGCAAAATGAAAAAATGCGCCATGCTTTGGAAGAAGCTGATAAATATAAAAAATAAAAAAAAATAGCTTTATCTTGGTAATAAACTTACGAACTGAATATCTTGTAACCAAGCTCCTGCTTGGTTACAAACTTTAAAAATATTTCAAACTTTACGAACTGAAAAAAAATATGGCAGACAATAATCAGGATCATCCCAAGCAACAGCAACTAAATATTGAGCTTGGCGAAAAGGAAGCCGAAGGGATTTACTCAAATCTTGTGATTATATCACATTCGCCGGCGGAATTTGTATTTGACTTCACACGTGTAATGCCCGGTGTGCCGAAGGCAAAGGTGCATGCCAGAATTATTATGACACCTCAGCATGCAAAACTTTTGCTAAGGGCTCTCGGTGAAAATATCGGTAAATTCGAACAGCAGTTCGGCGAAATTAAGTTGGACGGAAACCAGAATTTCTTTCCGCCAATGCCGGGCACCCCGACTGTGAACTGAGATAATTTGAAATTCAATTAAAAAAACATTCTATTTTCAATTGAAAGTGGAATGTTTTTTTTATTTTGCACAATTTAATTCCTCAAATAATCGGAGAGATTATGCACGCCGGAAATTATATGCTTGTTTTGCACACACATCTGCCATGGGTCCTGCACCACGGCGACTGGCCCCACGGCGTTGACTGGCTATGTGAAGCTGTGGCGGAGTGCTATATCCCGCTGATTAATGTTTTTAATAATCTGATGGATGAAGGCATTCCTCCGAAAGTTACGATTGACATTTCTCCTGTGCTTTGCGAGCAGTTGGAACACCCCGACTTTAAACAGATATTTGAGGATTACTGCAATCAGAAAGTTTTAGCCGCTAAAAACGATGAGGAAAAATTCAAATCGTGGGGCTATGACCCGCACCATATCTATCTGACGCAGTATTGGCAACATTGGTACGATGACAAGAAAAATGATTTCATTTTTAATTTCAACGGTTCCATTGTCGGTGCTTTGAAAAAGCTTCAGGATAAAGGAGCTATCGAAGTCGCAACCTGCGGGGCTACTCACGGCTACCTTCCCCTTTTGGGTTACGATAAAAGTATTGATTTGCAGATACACACCGCTGTTGAAAACTATAAAAAGCATTTCGGCGTAGCTCCGCGTGGTATCTGGCTTCCCGAGTGTGCTTACCGTCCGTCTTATGACTGGAAATCTT
>JBAYGQ010000041.1:0-10021 GCA_041666585.1 Bacteroidota bacterium | reverse complement strand
TTTCCAGGGAAATTCAACAATACTTGTTCCGAAAGATGAAATATCGAAAGAACCGCTATGTACTATCTGGCTATCGAGTTTCCATTTAAAAGAGACTGATTTTCGTTCGTTTTTTGACCAATTCCTGATTTCGGCCTGCCAAGTAACTGTGCTTCCTGCTTCGGGCCATCCTTCGGTGGCAGGATTCCAACTACCCCATACATAATTAATTTCGGGACTGCGGTGAATTAATCTTATATCTAAATCTCCGGTATCAATGCTTCGCGAACCCGGTGTAACTTTAACTTTGCATTCGCCTTTCAATGTTCGGTATTCGGCAGTTATAGTAGCAGAGCCGGGGGAAAAAGCAATCACTTTACCGGAATCATCAACCATTACAATGTTGCTGTCTGAAGAAGAAAATTTTACTTTTGATTTATCTATTTGGATAAATCCGCTGTCTGTTGCGGCAGAAACTTTAGTTATTGTTTTTTGCCAGGCAGGGTGCATTTCAATTGAATTAGGATTGACAGCCAGATATGCCAGAGAAACAGATTGATAAATTTCCCATTCATTTAAATGGACATAGTTGTCTCCGGTGGTTCTGCGGACAGTAAGCCGAATAACTTTTGCCGGAACAGGTTCGAATTCAGTTGAATCCCAACCGTCCCATTTTAAGGAGTGTTCATCTTCGATAACTTTATAAGTCGGTCCTTGTGAACTTAAGTCGCTTAAACTCATTGCGGCTTCAAGCCGGAAAGTACCTTCCCCGTAAGAAAAGAAGATACGTGTTTTTGCAAATGCAATCGAATCGTCTAAGATTAATGTAATAATAAGAGGATTGACAGCAGGAGTACGTGCAAGTGTTGATGTTTGACCGTCGAATATGTTTTCAATTTTTCCGATATCGAAGGGTGTATTTGACTGAACTTGAATTATACCCGATTTAATACCACCTGACACATTAAGCTTATAAAGCTCAGTAACCTTAGCCTGAAGACTTGTTATATTTATTATCAAAACAGCAATTAAAAAAGTAACTATTTTCATAGCATCCACTCTAAAAAAATGAACTTATCTTTTATTTGGAAGAACTTTAATATAATTTACTCTTACAGGCTGTTTAGGCAGACCGTCTTTTGAACCGTGAGTTCCGGGAATAACTTCAAGAGAAGCAATTTTTTCTACAATGTTCATTCCGTCTAGAACACGCCCGAAAAGAGTCCATTTATGCTCAAGATTTTCTGCACTGTCCAAGCAAATAAAGAACTGGCTAGTATTAGAATTCGGACCTCGGTTAGCCATTGCAATAGCACCTTTTACATAGCCGATTTTAAAACTTGGTGTTTCAGGATTGAGTTCATCTTCGAACTCCTGCCCGAATATACTTTCACCTCCTGTGCCCCAATCTTCTTTCATACTCTTGAATTTGGTCAGTCCGTCACCTGTCTGAATAAGAAAATTTTTTGCTACCCTATGGAAGAGGACACCGTTATAGTATCTTTTTTTGATAAGTCCCAGCATGTTTTCGACTGTTTTGGGGGCATCTTTACCGTAAAGACCAATTAGTATTTTCCCTTTAGAAGTGTAGATTATCGCTTTGGCTGTAATGATTGCCCTTTCTTTAGGGATGTTGAATTTGGGTTCAGGTACTTTTTTATTGATTTTATCTCTGCTTTCAGTATGGACAGAAAGGGTGTCCCGCACTTGGGTATTATCACTTGGTTTCTTTTTGCAGGAACTAACAAAAAAGAAAGACAAAAATAATATCAGCAATTTACAATAGTATATATTATTTTTTTTAAACATAATTTTATATAATTTTTGAATACAACAGGAACAAAATAACTGCACCTAATGCAAACCTATAAAATACAAATAAAAAAGTTGATTTGGTTCTTAAAAATTTCAAAAGAAATGCAATTGCAACATAACCGCTCACGGCTGCCGCAAAGGTTGCGATTATCAATATAAACAAATCGCCGGAAGTCAGATATTTCAGACTTTGATAAAATTCCAGCATTCCACTTGCGAATACAGAGGGAATGCTTAACAAAAAAGAAAATCTTGCAGCAGTTTCGCGTTTAATACCCAAAAACAAACCTGCAGTTATCGTAGTTCCGGAGCGGGAAGCCCCCGGTATCAGTGCAAAACATTGTGCAAGACCTACAATCAAAGCATCTTTCCATGTGATTGAATCAGTTTCTTTTACAAATTTTGCTGTTTTTTCAGCTATAGCCAGAATTATAGCAAGTACGATAAGACTAATGGAAATCAAAAATAAATCTTTAGTCAGACTTCCTTCTATGATTTTTTTCAATGCAAGTCCTATCGTTACTATCGGCAAGGTTCCTATAATAATAAACCATCCGAGGCGAGAATCAACCGATTGCTCTTTAATAGATTTTCTATTCGTTTTAAAATTTTCTTTAAAGAAATTCGTAATAATTAATCTTATATCTTTAGAAAAATAAACCAGCACTGCAGCAAGTGTACCAAGTTGAATTACAGCAATAAAAGCTGTCCATTGTTCGGGGTTTTGAGGATTAATCAGACCCATCAGCTTGCCTGCAATTGTTAAATGAGCGGTACTGCTTATCGGAAGGAACTCGCTCAAACCTTGGAGAATGCCGAGTATTAATGCCTGAATTAAATTCATATAAAAAAAGATTAAGTTGATTAATTTTTTCTAGTTCTATTTTTTAAGTGAACTTTCGATAAATTTTACTTTATTGATATTAGGTCCGTTCGGGAAAAGTTTTTTATACGAATCAATTGCATTCCTGGTATCATCTGTTTTTTTCATTTCACTCAGTACTTCAATTTTACCAAAGAGAGCAGGTTCATAAAATTTTGTATCGGGATATTCATTAATTACCTGGTCATAGTAGATCAGAGATGAGCCGGGACTATACAGCTTGCGGTAAAGCTCTGCTATAAAATACTCTCGGTTTGCAAGTTTATTCCGAAGTTGCACTATGTTCTCGGTTGCTAGTTTGTATAATGAATCATTCGGATAAATTGTCTGATATTCGGTAAAAGCATTGATTGCTTTAATTGTATAATCCTGGTCCCTGTCATAAGGAGGTGATAGTTCATTGAAACAAAGTGCAGTTTTAAATAATGCAACCTTGCAGTATTCGCTCTGAGGGTAAATGCGACGTACAGAACCATAATTAAAAGCTGCAAGTATGAATTCTTTCCTTTTGAAATTGGTCTCAGCAAGATAATACTGAGCATCGTCGGCATACTGGCTAGCCGGGAACTGCAATTTTATTGCGTCGAACATTCTCTGAGCCTCAACATAATCCTCGTTTTTAAAATATGTCATAGCTTCATTGAAGTATTCTTCTGCATTTTTCATGCGTATTGATTGAGAAGAGGAGCAATTAGTCAAAACTAATATTAAGGTAGTTAGTACTGCCGAAATTATTAATAATAGACTGTAATGTTTATTTTTTTTTGTCATAAACTCGAAAAAATTATTATTTTCAAAATTAAGAATTGTAAAATTACAAAAAACAGTTGAAAGTGTATTGACTGTTTTCTTAAACATTTATTGATTTAAGGGTGTTGATGTGGCAAATGATAATTTTTTTATGGCTTTCGATATAGAAACCATCCCGCTTGACTGGGATAGTTTCTCCGAATCACAGCAAGAATATTTAATTCGCAATGCACAGACTGAAGAGGAAATCCAGAAGAAAAAGAATGAGATGGCTCTTACACCTTTCACCGCAAAGGCTGTTTGCATTGGAATTCAAATAATGAAACCGGCTGACGACGGAACATATGAACTGATAAACAAAGGTGCTTTAGCTCTTGATGAATCTTTAATTGACTCCGCCTGTGAAGAAAAAATACTCGAAACAGGTGATGTATGCAAACTTTATAATGAAAAAATGATGCTCGAACAGTTCTGGAGAATTATTAATAAATACCGGAATGTGCATCTCGTAAGTTTTAATGGACGCAACTTTGATGCTCCGTTTCTTATGTTACGTTCTGCTCTGCTCGGGATAAAGCCTTCCCGAAATCTGATGTCCGGTACAAAATTTAATTATTCTTATCATACCGATTTGTTGGATGAATTAACTTTTTACATTCCACAGCAGGTGGGTGCTACCCGGCGTTTCAATTTCGATTTCTATACACGGGCATTCGGATTAGTATCGCCGAAATCCGCAGGTGTTGACGGTTCAAAAGTAGCAGAGTATTTCCATAACGGTAAAATCTTAGAAATAGCGGAGTATTGTCTGCGTGATGTTTACGCAACCTGGGAACTTTTCTGTATCTGGCGGGAATTCCTTGCTTTCAGAGATTAAATAATTGGAAACTTAAAATATATGGAAAAAACTCGACCGCAGGGTTGGGGGAAATAAATCAGTATTTATTGTTTAAGGAGTTTTTTGATGAATCGGATTGGACTTATTATGATTACCTCGATTTTTTTATTAATCGCACTTGCTCAGGTATCTTTAGCACAGGAGCCTCTCAACAGCAATACTATGACCGTAGTTCTGGATATTGCTAAGTATGAAAAAGCAATTCACATTCTTGCAATGTTGCTTTTAGGTTTCGGTTTTTTAATGGTTTTTGTTAAAAAATACGGAAGGTCAGCTCTTACAGCTACTTTTTTGTTAGTCAGTACCTCAATTCCTCTGTATTTTTATTTCAGCAGTTTCTCTTTTCTTAAAAGTTCACCCGAACTAATCGAAAGATTAATCCTTGCCGAATTCGGTGCGGCAAGCCTTCTTATTACAGCCGGAGCCGTTCTCGGGAGAATAAAGATGCACCAGTATATAATTTTGGGTTTGTTTTTTACAGCATTCTATATGTTGAATGAATGGATTGTAGTCAATGGCGCAACTTCTTTTATACCTCTTGGAGGTTTTGCCGATACCGGAGGCTCAATTGTGATTCACGCTTTTGGTGCTATATTCGGTATCTCCGCCGCATTTATTGCTACCAAAAAAGAAGAGTTGAATATACCTATTGAAGCTGATGCTAACAGTGACCGATTTTCTATGCTCGGCAGTATGGTGCTTTGGGTGTTCTGGCCCAGCTTCTGCAGTGCTTTGGTAAAACCCGAGCTTATGACTCTTACAGTAATTAATGTGATATTGGCTCTTTGCGGCTCCACATTAGCAACTTATATTATATCTACTCTTAAAAGAGGTAAAATCAGTATCGCAGACATTGCCAATGCTTCTCTTGCAGGTGGTGTTGCGATCGGTTCCACCTGTGACCATGCAAATCCTTTCGCCGCATTTGCCGTCGGTATTCTTGCAGGTGTAATATCTACTCTCGGATTTGCAGTTATTCAATCTGCTATGCAGAAAAAATTAAAATTAATTGACACTTGCGGAGTTTCAAATCTTCACGGTTTTCCGGGTTTACTCGGAGGTTTTTCGGCAATTTTTATTGTAAGCGGAATTAATGTATCCTTCCAGCTTACGGGAATTTTAATAACGGTTTTAATTGCAATTGCAGGAGGCATGATTACAGGAAAAATTGTAACGTTATTCGGCTCTATCCCGATACCGTACAATGATTCAAGTGAATTTGCAGATGCTGAATACTAATAGAATCTATAATTAATTTTTATTACATACAATCCCCTTTTTCAATTTTGAAAGAGGGGATATTAATTTATTACCATCTTTATCAAAAAGAAAAATTGGTGAATTAATTTCAGTAGCGTATTTTTGAAACTAATGGATAAGAACAATTTTACATATAAACTGATTTTAGCATTTACCGCAATAATTCTGATTTTTAATTCCTGCGGTTATTATGTTGCTTTCCATTTTCTGCAGATGAATGTAAAAAAAGAAGCTAAAAGGTTTATTGCAAATAATGAAGGTGTAATCAGGTTAACCATAATTACAGTACACTCTGAAAAATCAAAACAGAAAAATATTATCTGGTATGAAGATGAAAAAGAGTTCCAACTCAATAATAAAATGTATGATGTTGTTAAAAAAGAAATCCGCGGCGATTCATTATATCTTCACTGCTTTAATGACGAAAAAGAAGAGAATTTGCTTGCTTCATTCAAATCAAATATTGAAAACGATTTTGACGGATTAGTAAATTCAATGAAACGAAGCAAAGCAAATTTACTCAGAATCTTCGCCTTTGCAGGGTTCGATGACCACATCGTTTATCAAACATTTCTGCCTTTAACTATTGTTTATAAATTTAACACAGATTACTTCTATAAATCCCGAAATATTGATGTTGAGCATCCTCCACCGAATATTTATTGAACCCAAATTATTTAATAATTTTTTGTTATGCTGAACATAGAGAAAAATCATATTTTCCTCTTATCAGATGGATTCCCACTTTCGCGGGTATGACAAATTAACTTAGGTTCCCGCTTTCGCGGGAATGACAATGTGTTATTAATTTTAATATTTATTAAGGTAATTTTAAATGAAAATAAAATATATATTATTTTTACTGTTTTTAGTTTTGCTGATTTCGCCGGTTTATACACAGACGAAATCAAAAAGTATGGACACAAGCCACATAAGAACCCGCGAGGTAATTGTAACCGGAATGCGGTATCCTGAAAACCTCTTAGAAATTCCGCTTTCAGTCAGCCTGATTAATCAGGAAAAACTGATGAATATTCGCGGTTATGGATTTGATGAAGTCCTTAATGCAATTCCCGGACTGCTTGTTCAGTCGCGAAGCGGTAATCACGATGTAAGATTTACAATCCGCGGTTTCGGTGCAAGAGGTGCTGGTGACCGCTCAAATGCAGGAACTTCACGCGGAATCAAAATTTTACTTGATAACATACCGGAGACCGAGCCTGACGGCAGGACTGCATTTGATAATATTGATTTATCAATGGCTCAAAATATTGAGATTATCCGTTCTAATGCATCCGCTATCTGGGGAAACGCCGCAGGAGGTGTGGTAAACGTTAGTACAATTCCTTCAATGAAGGATAAATATCTCGGATTTACCGGAATGGGAGGCAGTTTCGGCTTTCAGAAATATCTCGTGCAGACAGGCTCGAATGTAGGATTAGGAAAAGTATTTTCTTCTTTTTCTGTAACAAAATCCGACGGTTGGCGTGAAAATTCAGATGCTGAAAGATATATGCTCAATATTGGAATTCAATCTTATATGACCCCGCAAACACTGCTCGGAGTCTATATTGTCGGAGTGAGCAATAAATTCAATATCCCGGGTCCGCTTACACAGATTCAGTTCGATACTATGCCGAATCAGGCTAATCCGACTTATCTGCAAAGGAAAGAGTTTCGCTATAACAGGTCAGGAAGAATCGGTATTACACTGGACCATCAGTTCGATGATGATAACTCGGTTTCTTCTATGTGCTTTGTTAATCCGAAATTTCTTCAAAGGTCGGAACGCGGTACCTACCGCGACTTCACGCGCTACCATGTGGGTGCGAACACAAGTTACAGAAATAAAATTGATTTCTCGTCCGATCTGAAAAATATCCTTTTAATCGGAATGGACGAAGCCTATCAGGATGGTGCTATTCTCTTTTATGGTTTAACTTCAAATGCCGAAAGAGATACACTCCGAACAAATAAATGGGAAGGTGCAATTACATTCGGAGTATTTGCTCAGGATGAATTTCTGATAAACGACAAGCTTACATTTCTTGTCGGAGCAAGGTACGATGCCGTTACATACTTCAATCAGATTTTCAATGATGCAGGAATAAAGTATCCCGATTTTAAAGAGAAGAAGACTTTTTCGCACATTACTCCGAAAGCCGGATTCAGCTATCGTCTTGACGAAAGACATTCGGTTTTTGCTAATCTCGGCGGCGGCGTGGAAGTTCCCGCAGGTAACGAAACCGACCCTGCAAATACTTTCGGACAGGACAGTGTGTATTTAATAAATCCTATGCTCGATCCGATTGTATCAACTACTATTGAAGTCGGTTCCAAAAACATTGAATATTTCAATGGCGGTTTTTTTAAATCTCTAAGCTACGAAGCGGCGGTTTACATGATTGATGTTACAAACGACATTATTCCGTACAGCGGAGGCAAGTTCTATTTTACTGCCGGAAAAACACAAAGAATCGGAGTTGAACTGGGTTTCAAGGGTGAGTTTGATTATGGACTTTCCTGCGGATTCGCTTTCACTTATTCAAATAATAAATATGTTGATTACAAAGTTGATTCAGTGCATTATAATAAACCCGGAACCTTTGCGGACTACAAGGATAATAAAATTGCCGGTATGCCGGGGATGTATTACAGCGGAAATTTGCGTTATACTAGCGAGGCTATGAAGAATCTCTATCTTGAGGTATCAGCACAGGGTATAGGTAATTATTTTGTTGACGATGCCAATAAATACGATGTTCCCTCTTATACTGTAATTAATGCGACAATCGGATTCGGTAAGGCTGTAGAGCTTGTAAGCGGTATCGGTCTTAGGGCTTTTATGTCAGTAAATAACATTGCAGATACCAAATATGCGGCTTCCGCTTTCATTAATCCCGATATTGAAAAATCAAGTAAACTGCCGATTTATCTTGAACCGGGATTGCCTCGAAACTTTGTACTGGGTTTGACAATTGAGTGGAAGTAATTATTTTCTTATTTGTTTAAATTAAAAAATCCCCTTCAAAATTTGAAGGGGATTTTTTTTGATAAGAAGTAAAAAATAAATAAATTGCAGTAAAAATTAAGTTCTATCTTTTTTATTGAAAGGAAAACAAGAATATGGAAAAGTCACTGAAAGGTACAAAAACAGAACAAAACCTGCTTAAAGCGTTTGCCGGGGAATCGCAGGCAAGAAACCGCTATGAGTTTTTTATGAAAGTAGCTAAAAATGAAGGCTACGAACAGATTTCGGCAATTTTTCAATTGACCTCCAACCAGGAAAAACAACATGCCAAAAGGTTTTTCAAGTTTCTTGAAGGCGGTGGCCTGGAAATTACTGCCACTTATCCTGCAGGAAAAATCGGTACAACTGCTGAAAACCTGAAAGCCGCGGCAATGGGTGAAAATGAAGAATGGACTGAACTTTATCCCAAATTTGCAGAAATTGCAAAAGAAGAAGGTTTCGCCGAAGTTTCAGCCGCGTTCAAATTGATTGCAAAGGTTGAAGCAGAGCACGAAAAACGCTATCTTAAATTGTTGAAGAACATTGAGGATGGTACTGTGTTTACCAAAAAAGAAAAAGTTAAATGGGTTTGCAGAAACTGCGGATATGTTCACGAAGGTGAAAAAGCATTAGAGATGTGTCCTGCATGCCTGCATCCGAAAGCCTTTTTTGAGATTCTGGAAGAAAACTATTAGTTAAAATAATTTATTCATCCGATGACTCTTAGTCATCGGATGAATAGAGACTATTCATAATGATATTTACAAGAAATAATTACAAGCTCATTTGTTCTTACTTCGTACACAAGTCTATGTTCATCATTAATTTTGCGGGACCAAAATCCTTTTAGTTTGTTTTTCAGAGGTTCAGGTTTCCCTATACCTTCAAATGGTTGGCGGGCAGTTTCGGTAATAATCCTCACAATTCTATCGTAGATATTAGGTTTTTCTTTTGCCCAAATATTGAATTCCTCAAAAGCTTTTGGGTGAAATGAAATAGTTCTCATTGAAAAATTTCCTGATTCGGCGTAACCAACTTCTGTCCTTTGCTTAATTCTCCGATTCTTTTCAAAAGTACTTCTTTGTTTTTAGGTGAACGGAGCAAATACTCTGTTTCATCAATGTCATAAACAGATATTTCAATTTGCTTATCTTTGTAGGTCGCTTTCAGAATTTCAATAAATTCGGAAGTTAACTCATTAGTATTAATCTGATATGTTGTAACCATCTTTATTCCTTATTATTTTTTAAGATATAAGAATCATAACTTATTAATTTATTGTAGTAAATTACAATATTTTTTTTTAAGATTGACTTATGAAGGACAGTTTATAATTAATCCTTTACACATCTGACTGAAAATCCTGCTTCATTAACACTTCTCGGAGCTGTTTCTCCTTTCATAGAGCCGTTATTCCTGTTGATAA
>JBAYGQ010000040.1:0-10024 GCA_041666585.1 Bacteroidota bacterium | reverse complement strand
CACATGTTCTTCGGAGAAGGCAAAATCGGACCGATGAGAGAAATGATTCTTGCCGACAACGTAGAAACCCGCAAGGAAGCTCTCGCCAAGTTATTACCTTTGCAGAGAGAAGATTTTGAAGGTATTTTCGAAGCTATGGACGGCAGACCTGTTACAATCCGAACGATTGACCCGCCATTGCACGAATTCTTACCGCACGACGGACCGGGACAAAAGGAAGTTGCCGAAATGATTGGCATACCCGTGAAAAAAGTAAAGGAAAGAGTCGAATTTTTGCATGAATTTAATCCCATGCTCGGTTTCCGCGGATGCAGACTCGGTATTATCTTCCCGGAAATAACCGAAATGCAGGCTCGTGCTATTTTCGAAGCTACTGTTAATGTAATTAAAAAAGGGAAGAAAGTTCTTCCCGAAATTATGATTCCGCTCGTAGGATACGTTAAGGAACTGAAGAATCAGGAAGCGGTTGTTCGCAATGTTGCCGAAAAAGTGATGAAAGAAACAGGCGTTAAGTTCGAATATCTTGTAGGAACAATGATTGAGGTTCCCAGAGGTGCAATCACTGCAAAAGCCATTGCTGAAGTAGCAGAATTTTTCTCCTTCGGAACAAATGACTTAACTCAGACAACACTCGGCATCAGCCGCGACGATGCGGGACGTTTCCTTCCTGATTACTTAAGCCGCGAAATATATAAAATTGACCCATTTGTGGCAATTGACCGGGAGGGTGTAGGATTCTTAATGAAGCATGCCGTAGAACAGGGCAGAGAATCGCGTAAGCATCTGAAAATCGGTATTTGCGGTGAGCATGGCGGAGAGCCTTCGTCAGTGGAATTCTGCCATACACTCGGCTTGAATTATGTTTCCTGCTCACCTTACAGAGTGCCGATAGCACGTCTTGCCGCCGCAAGAGCCGCTATCAGCGAAGAACGTGAAGCCAAGGATTCAAAGAAAAAAGATAAAAAAGATAAAAAATAATCTTTTTAGCTTATAATATAATATTCATCTAAAGGCAGGTGTCAACTGCCTTTTTTTATATTGTTTTACTGTACTGAACGAATTTTATTGTTTTCTTTTCTTTCTTCTCTCTTATAAAACCGTCGGGGGAAGAGGTTGAAATTTTCATATACCCTATTCTACATATTGTTTCAGCAAATATCAAACTGAGTCAGTCTATTATCTTAAAAAAAATGTTTTAATATTATTTGAAGTTGAAATATGCCTTTTCTTCTTTAAAAATATTTTGTATATTTATTTTTCTAAGATTCACATTTCTTTTATTTAAACTTGTACTTGAATTTTTTTATTTAGTCATTGTAATAAACATATTAGTTTTTAAAAGTGTACTTAACTTTGAACTTAAGGAATGGTAAATGTACGTTAAAAATTCACTCCCATCAAGTACTGAAATGCAGGAAATCAGCTTTACTGTTAACGGTTCAAAGATTATTGTTGTAATACCACAAAACTTATTATTAATTGACCTCATCAGGGATGTTTTAAATCTTAAAGGTACCAAACCCGGATGCGGTGAAGGCGAATGTGGAGCATGTACAGTATTGATAAACGGCAAAGCAAGTATATCATGTCTTTATTTGGCAATTAACATTGACGGGAAAGATCTAACCACAATCGAAGGCTTATCGTTAACAGAAAAACCGTTGGATTTTGTACAGGAAAAAATGATAGAACACGGTGCTGTTCAATGTGGTTTTTGCTCACCAGGTATGGTTATGTCAATTAAAGCATTCCAAATTGAATGTGAATCTAATCCTTATATCAGCAGGGATTCACAAGCAATTAAAAAAGCAATTGAAGGCAATTTGTGTAGATGCACAGGTTATGTGAAAATAATCGAAGCGGCAGAAGACTTACTTAGTGCTAAGTTTTAAGTGTTGAGTTTTAAGTTTTAAGTTTTGAAAATTGAAAATTGAGTTTTGAAAATTGAAAATTAAGTTTTGAAAATTGAAAATTAAGTTTTGAAAATTGAAAATTAAGTTTTGAAAATTGAAAATTGAGTTTTGAAAATTGAAAATTGAGTTTTGAAAATTGAAAATTGAGTTTTGAAAATTGAAAATTAAGAATTAAAAAATTACTTATAATCGGCATATATGCTTGAATATTTTTAGGAAGAAATGTCAAAAGATTTGAAAATAATAGGTAAACCGCAAATAAAAATTGATGCTAATATTCGTGTTACGGGAGAAGCTCGTTTCGGACACGATGTGCAGTTACCTAACATGCTTTATGGTGCAATTTTAAGAACGAAATATCCTGTTGCTGATATTCTTTCTTTAGACACATCAAAAGCAAAATCTTTACCTGGTGTCAAATGCGTGATTACTGCTAATGATATAGATACAGAAAATATAAGTTATCGTCGCGACCACCCCATTTTAAAGAAAAACAAAGTAAATTGCATCAGGGATGAAATAGCCGCTGTGGCAGCAACGTCTAAGGAAATTGCTCTGAAAGCTTTAGAATTAATTGAAGTTGAATATAAAATTAATGAAGGTATATTCGACCCATTCGAAAGTATTAAAAAGGATTCTCCGCAAATAAATGATTTTATAGACGGAAAATATGAAAATAAAAATATAGCTGAAAATTTCCATTATGAGCATGGAAATCTTGAAGAAGAAAAGGCAAAAAGCAAGTTCATTGTTACCGAAAGATATACTTTACCTCGTGTTACCCACTGCTGTATGGCAACGAGCAACATAACAGCCGATTATTCAAAAACTGACGGGAAGTTAACCTTATGGAGTACAACACAAGTTCCTTTCCTATATCAGAGGGATATAGCACGAGCTCTTAAAATGGAACCCTCTAATATTAGAATAATTCAGGTTGTAATCGGCGGAGGATTCGGAAGCAAACTTGATATGTATCCTTATGAGCCGATTTGTGCAATATTATCAATTAAGTGCGGTCAGCCTGTTCAACTAATTTTTAGCCGTGAAGAAGAATTCATTGCATCTCCTACTCGCCAACCGATGGTGTTTGATTTAACAACAGGAGCCGATGAATCCGGTAGGTTTACTTTCAGAGATGTGAAAATTATTTTGGATAATGGAGCATATACATCTTGGGGAGCTACAACTCCGTTTGTGATGATGCAGACATTCTCATCTTTGTATCATTGTCCGGCATGCAATTTCGATTCAACAGCAGTTTATACAAATAATATCTATGCCGGGTCATTCAGAGGGTATGGCAATCCGCAGGCAACTTTTGCTCTGGAAAGAAATATAGACCTTTTGGCAGAACAAATAGGTATGGGTAAAGCAGAAATACGGCTTTTAAATTCGAATTATCAGGGTGAAGTAACGAATCAAGGATTAATATTCAATACCTGCGGTCATAAAGATGCTCTTGAAAAAGTAATATCTATAACTTCAGGTAATAACAAACCCAATACTGACAATAAAAACAAAAGTAAAAGGTATAAGAGAGGCATAGGTTATGCCTCGATGCTTCATGTTGGAGGCGGAGCAAAAATATATCCTTCTGACGGATGTGGGACTACACTAAAATTAGACCCATTCGGATATATGACATTAATTACCGGTTCTTCCGAAATAGGACAAGGCTCGGAAACAGTTCTTGCAATGATTGCCGCTGAAGAGTTGGGTATAGATATTTCCAAAATCAAGGTAATTAATACCGATACTGATATAAAGCCCTGGGATGTTGGTGTTCATGCCTCACGTACAAGCTTTGTCGCTGGGAATTCAGTATTGGGAGCAGTCAATAAATTAAAAGAAAAAATTTCACCTACTGCCGCAATTATGTTGAAAACAAATATTGAAGACTTGAAATTTGAAAACGGGCAGATTGTTTCAGTTAAAACTGGAGCTTCAATCGCTTTGGATAAAGTTATCAGGGCAATACATTTCAAAGGTAACCATGAACTTTGTATTGAAACTTATTTTTATGAGCCGAGCAGTGAATTCGCAGACAAAGAATTCAAAGGAAATGTCTCCGGCACTTATGCTTTTGCGGCACAGGCAATAGAAGTAGAAGTTGACACATACACCGGTAACGTAAAGGTTCTTGATATACATGTAGCTCAGGATATAGGGAAAGTATTAAATCCTCTGGGACTTGCCGGACAAATTGAAGGAGGCGTTGTTCAGGGGCTTGGCTATGCGTTAACAGAAGAACTGATTGTTGAAAACGGTTATGTCTTAAATCCGAATTTCCATAATTATAAACTACCGACAGCTATGGATGTGCCGAGGATACATTTCTATCCTATTGAGACTGAGGATTCATTGGGCCCATACGGAGCAAAGGGCGTCGGCGAAGCACCACTGATTCCAACTGCTGCTGCTATCGCAAATGCTGTTGCAGATGCAATAGGTGTAAAAATAAATTCATTACCGGTTACACCTGAAAAAGTACTCAGAGCAATTGCAGAGAAGTGTTGAGTTTATTAAGTTTTGAAAATTGAAAATTAAGAATTGAAAATTATTCAAGTGTTGAGTTTATTAAAGTTTGAAAATTAAGAATTGAAAATTATTCAAGTGTTATGTTTTGAAAATTGAAAATTGAAAATTAAGAATTGAAAAATTGAATATAAATAAATGCGAATACTGATGATTGATTTTAGTGTAAAATCACCGACAACAATTGAAGAGCTGCTCAAAGAAATTGAGGCTCATCAGGATGGATGTTTCAGGTTTGGAGCAGGGTATTCGGATTTATTGATGGAGTTCAAAAAGCAAAATAGTTCTCCTGTTACGGTAATAAATTTAACCAATATCAAAGAACCTTTTCTAACTACAATCAGTGAGCATCCGGATTCCATAAGAATAGGAGCTTTGGTAACAGCTTCGGAGATAGTCTCGAACGCAAAAATTCAAGAATTATTTCCGGTATTGCATAAAGCCGCAGAAACACTTGCATCAAAGCAGATAAGGAATGTCGCAACTATTGGCGGTAATATCTGCACGGCTTCTCCTGCAGGTGACATATCAACAGCTCTGGTAGCTCTTGACGCAGTATGCGAAATACTATCGTCAGACAATAAAATTAGGGAAGTACCTATAAGAGAGTTCTTTAAGGGAGTCAGAAAAACAGATTTAAACAAAAATGAAGTTCTCAGGAGTATCAGAATTCCTTTTGTTAGAGAATATAAAACAATAAAATCGGATTATATTAAAATAGGTGTAAGAAAATCTATGGAATGTTCCATAGTTTCTTTGGCTTATCAAATTTATCTTAATGAAAACGGGAAGATCTTAAACTCAGGTGTTGCGATTGGTTCCTCTGCTCCGGTTATAATGTTTACAAAATCAGCATGTGACTTTTTGAAAGATAAAAACCTGAATGAAATAAATGAAACAGCTATGGAAGAATTTGCTAAAAAAATAGTGGAATATGCTTCACCCATATCTGATATCAGAGGCTCGGAATGGTACAGAAGACAAGTTTTGTATAACATTAGCAGAAGTATTTTTGAAGCTGAATAAGAGTAGAAATTTACAATTTTTTTAATTTATTTAAATAATATGTCAATAGAAATCAGAAAAGATACACCCATAGATTTCGAATTAGTCAAGAGCAACATTGACTTTTTCGGTCATAGTTTTATTCGTAAGGGCAATATCCGTATTATGAGAAAAATAGTTGACCGAGTAGAGAATGATTCGGGAATTAAATTTATCCGTATGGAAATGGGTGTACCCGGGATAAAACCTTCGCAAATTGGTATCGAAGCAGAAATTCTGGCACTGAAAAGTGATGTTGCAGGTATTTATCCTCCTGTTGAAGGTCTGCCTGCTTTGAAAAAAGAAATGTCGAAATTTATAAAATTATTCATGAATATTGATATTGATGCAGAATTTTGTATCCCTACCTGCGGTTCAATACATGGTTGTTTTGTATCTTTATTAACACTTGGAAGAAGAGATCCCCAAAAAGATACTGTGCTATTCCTCGAACCCGGTTTCCCTAATCACAATGCACTGAACAGAATCCTAAATTTTCAGCAGGTTGCTTTTGATGTTTATAATTTTCGGGGTGAAAAATTAAGAAGTAAATTAATTGATTTTTTTGATAAAGGTAATATATCTGCAGTCGTGTTCTCAAATCCGAACAATCCGTCCTGGATTTGCTTTACCGAAGAAGAACTAAAAATTATTGCTGAAACTGCAGCGATGTACGATGTAATCGTTATCGAAGATCTGGCTTATTTTGCAATGGATTTCAGAAAAGATTATTCCCATCCGGGCGAACTTCCCTTTCAACCGTCTGTGGCAAATTATTGCGATAATTATATACTTCTCATTTCCGGCTCAAAAGCATTCAGTTATGCCGGACAAAGAATAGGAATGTTAGTTATATCGGAAAAATTATTTAATACAAGATTTGAAAAATTGGAATCTTTTTTTAATATGGATCAATTTGGGAGAGCTCTTATTTTCGGTTCAATACTTAATACCACCGGAGGTGTAACACAATCTGTACAGTATGGTTTTTGCGAAATTTTAAAAGCGGTAAATGAAAGTAAATATTATTTTATAGAGGATGTTAAGGAGTACGGTGAAAAAGCTAAAATAATGAAGAAAATGTTTATCGAAAATGGTTTTAATATTGTTTACGACATGGATGGTGAAGAGCTGATTGCAGACGGTTTTTATTTTACTGTATACTATCCGGGTTTTGAAGGAGTTGAATTAACTGAACGACTTTTATATTATGGGATTAGTACTATACCTTTGATTGCAACGGGGAGTGAAAGAACCGAAGGAATACGAATTTGTGTATCGCTCGTTGCCCGAAACCGATTCAACGAACTTGAAAAAAGATTGATGCTTTTTAATCAACACTACTGCCAAAGTGTTAAGTGTTAAGTGTTGAGTTTTAAGTTTTGAAAATTGCAAATAAAGAATTGAAAATTAAAGAAGAATTGAGTTTTGAATATTGAAAATTTGGAATTGAAAAAAATAAAAATATTTTTAGAAAAAATAATAAAGGAGCAAAGATGAATTTGGGAGCAGAGAAATATCCGCATATTTTCAGTCCGGGACGTATAGGGACAATGGAAACAAAAAACAGGATAAAATATGGATCAACTGAGACGAATTTTAATTTAAGGGACGGCTTTGTAACTGATACGGAAGTAGCTTATATGGAAGCTCAGGCTAAAGGAGGTGCAGGTATCATTACAACTCAGGGTGCTTTTACAGATCCTGCCGGAGAAGGAAAAGGCTATGTAGGAATGATGGGAATTTGGGACGACAAATTTATTCCCGGTCTGAAAAGAATTGCCGATGTTATAAGGGAAAACGGAGCAAAAAGCTTGTGTCAGCTTATGCACTGCGGTCGTGTCGGCGGTGTGGAATTAGAATATACTGTGGGACCATCGGCTGTAAAACAGGCTATTCCCAGATTCCGTGAGCCTGTTGAAATGACAAAAGAAAAAATCAAACTTACAATACAGGAACATATAGACGGTGCCAGAAGAATTGTCCAGGCCGGTTTTGACGGAATTGAAATTTCAGGTATAGTCGGTTATTTAATTTCAAATTTCAATTCAAAATATACAAACAGAAGAACAGATGAATATGGCGGCTCTGTAGAGAACAGAGGGAGATTTATGCGTGAGATTATCGAAGGTATTCGAAAGGAAGTCGGTCCGGATATTCCTGTTGTAATCAGACTTTGTGGTGAAGAACTGTTAGATGATAGAGGTGGGAACACACCCGAAGAATGTCTCCAAATAATTAAAATAGCTGAAGCAGCGGGTATAGATGCATTAAGCGTAACTATCGGCTGGCAGGAATCGGCGGTTTCTGTTATTACCCGAGATATACCTATGGGGAATTGGTTGTTCATAGCCGAAAGAATGAAGAAAAATCTGAAAATTCCGGTAATTATGGCTTATAGACTGTTTTACCCGGAATTGCCTGAAGTCGCCATAGCAAACGGCAATCTCGATTTCTGGGAAATGTGCCGTCCTATGATTGCAGATCCTTCACTACCTCTAAAAGTATTGGAAGACAGGCAGGAAGATATTATTCCATGTATGGCATGCAACCTTTGTTTGGCAAGACTCTTCCGCGATCAACCTATTACGTGTTTAGTAAGACCTAATCTTGGGTACGAAGGACACCCCGACTGGCAGATAAAACCGGCAGACAAGATTAAACGGGTACATGTAGTTGGCGGAGGTCCTTCGGGAATGCAGGCTGCTGTTGTTGCAGCAAAAAAGGGTCATGATGTAATTTTATTTGAAAAGAGTGATAAACTTGGAGGCCAACTTGCTACTGCAGCTAACGGTTATTTCGGCGATGAAGAATTTCAGCGTATGATTAATTATCTTTCCACACAAATGAAAAAAAATAACGTAAAAGTAGTCCTTAATAAAGAGATGACAGAAAAAGATTTTGCCGACCCGCTGACTGCTCCGGATGCAGTAGTTTTGGCAAGCGGTTCATATTTGAATAAAAAAGATATTTCCGGCGGCAATCGGGATAATGTTGTTTTAGCTCACGATGTTATTGACCGAAAAGTTAAATGTGGAAAAAAGGTACTGATAGCCGGTGGACGGGGCTTAGGTATAGCAGTAGCTCAGTTCCTCTTAGGCACCGGAGAAGGTTATGAAATAACAATGGTTGAAGAACAAAAGAAGTTAGGCAGGGATGTTAATCCTTCATATATCTGGCGCTACGTTAAAAAGCTTAAAGAAGGTAATGTTAATGTATTTAAGAGCAGTAAGATACTCGAAATTACCGATAACGGAGTTATTGTGCAGGATCCGGAAGGACAAAAGCTGACAATACCTGTTGACACCGTAATAATTGCAAATCCTGTTCATTCCAACAATGAACTTGCGGAGCATCTGGAGTATGCCGTAGGTGAACTTTACACAATCGGCGATGCTATGAAACCCAGACGCGCACATAATGCGACAATGGATGGTTACAGGACGGGATTGAAGATATAAGTTTTAAGTGTTGAGTGTTGAAAATTTAGCATTGAAAATTAAAGAATTGTTGAAAGCTCAATGAGAATCCAAAGTTATAACAAATATTCAAACAGATTTATAAGGAAAAAAATATGTCTATAGAAATTCCGATAGAAAAAAAATTCCAGATATTATGCGGTATTGCCCGTGCACAGCATTTTGCATGGCGTGAAGCATGCACTCAAATCTGCCCTGAAAAAGACACTTCCGAATTCACGTATAAAATGTGGGAAATTTCTGCAAGAGATACCGGCAGAGCTTATGTAAAAATGATAAATCAGAATAATTCAATTCCGGAACAAATAGCTGAATCTATTGTAAAAAGCAGTATTACAATGGGCGAAGATGCGAAAATAATTAAAGGTGAGCAAGATGACGAATACTTCGTCCGGCACGATGCATGCCCATGGTTCGAATGGCACAATAGGCTTGGTTTGCTACCCGAAGACCGCCCCGGCTGCGATATGTGGTATTTTAAAACCGTCGAATATATAAATGAAAAGCTGGGAACAAATGTTAAAATTGAAACGACAAAGGCTTTGCCGGACGGCGATGATTGCTGTTTAAGAAGAATTTGGATTGACAAGAAATGAAGTGTTGAGTGTTAAGTTTGGAGTGTTGAGTTTTGAAAATTGAAAATTGAAAATTAAGAATTGAAAATTTTTGATTCGATACTACATAACGTGAGTTAATAAATAATAAAGGTACGAAAGCTTATGATTCCAAAAATAGATTTAACTAAATGCGATGGATGTAAAGACTGCGTTGAATCCTGTCCTCCAGAGGTTATTTCGATTGTTGACGATAAAGCATCAATTGATGAACAGATGTGTGAAGAATGTGGTGCATGCGTTAATGAATGCCCAAATGACGCGATTTATCTGCCAAGGGATTGAAGTCTCAGTGTTGAGTATTGAGTGTTAAGTTTTAGGTTTTGAAAATTGAAAATTTAGTTTTGAAAATTGAATATTGAAAATTATTTTACTCATCATTGTGGAACTAGAGTAATTAATAAAAAATATTTATGCAATTCAATGGATAGATAAT
>JBAYGQ010000039.1:0-10107 GCA_041666585.1 Bacteroidota bacterium | reverse complement strand
ATTAATTTATTTAAATATTAATAATTATTTATTTTGACTACTATGCTTTTGTTTGAGTTTCATCATTAGCTTCTGCATCAGATACAGAAGGATTATTGAACTTATTATCTTTCTGTTTTCCTAATCCGATTAGCAAAATTCCGATACAAATTAGTACAAATTCTATGCTTCCTTCTACCAGTATTGCCTTTTCTTTTGCTCTTTTAAAATCGGTGATTAATTTATCGGATTTGATATTGATACTATCAATTAACTTATTTAGGCTATCATTTTTATTAGAAAAACCAAACCCAGGGTTATATCTCGGAAGATTTACACTTGGACTAAATTCTGTATTTTTATTACAATAATTACTTATTGTAACTAATGATCCTATAAATGTAACTATTACAAGTATCCACCCAACAAAAACAAGTATCCACCCAAATATTTTCATTTTAACCTCCAAAAATAATTTATTACCATTAATGTATTTTCAAAAATAATCTTGAAAAAGGCACTTCTATAATTGCAGAATACCTATTCAACAAGTCAGAGCCGATGATTCCATGAACTCTTTTTCCATAAAGCGAAAAGCCCGGGAATAATTCTTCCAGCTTACCTGCAAACATTTCACGCCTTCCGGTATTTGCATTTCCAAACACCAAACTATCAATTCGGGTTCTATAAAAAGTTCTGCCTTCAGTATCCGGAACAGGAAAAGTTTCATATCCGAGAGAATCAAGTAGATGTTTACTCAATAATGAAATATTTGCTCCGGTATCAACAATCAAAGTTATTTCATATTTTCCGTCAAGTTTAACATTCAACTCAAAATGACCATAAATATTCGGCGTCATTTGAATGGCAGAATATCCAAGACTTTGGAAACATTCAGCCGGAGTCCCCGACTGACAGAGTGTTGTGTGATTCATAGCTAAAAAAATAAAAAATACTAATGCTATTGTAAGCTTTAATCTGAACTTCTGCATAACTACTTCCTTATTTTATTTAAAAATGTTTTCTGAATTTTTGAAACCGATGCTTTTATGTAATAAAAGGTCGTACGAAAAAATAATCCTTACAAATTGAAACATTATTTACTTTTTTACTATATTAAATTCAACTCTTCTGTTCTTTGCTTTTCCATCTTCGGATTCATTTGTAGCAACAGGTTTGTCGGGTCCAAATCCTTTTGCTCTGATATTTGTTTTTTTGATACCTTTTGAAACTAAGTAATCAACTACCGCCTGAGCTCTGTTCAGAGATAATTTCTGGTTATAATATCTTTCACCGTCTGAATCTGTGTGACCGCTTATCTGAATAATTTTTTTCGTTCTGTTTTTTATAAAATCCATTAATCTGTCTAATTCCGAATAAGATTCACTCTTCAATTCATAAGAATCATGGTCAAAGAAAATATTATTTAAAACTAATGTGTCTGTTCCAGTGATAAGTGATTCTTCTGATATAAGCTTTATGTTAATGCTTATTTTCTTGTTTTCATTCAGATTCTTCAAATTAACATTTTGATTAACTGAGATGTATCCTTCTTTTGAAGCAAAATAACCGTAATTTTTACCTGCCGGAAGTACGATGAAAAATTTTCCGTTTTGAGGGTCGCTTTCTAATACACCAACTTCTTCTTTTGTTTCTAAATTCTCCCATTTAATTTCCGCTTTCATCGGCTTACCTTTTTCATCTACAACTTTTCCGCTGATTGTAACAACAAAGTCTTCAGGTTTAGCGGCTTTTGGGAGAGTGATATAATAAATATCATACTGGTTATTATTAATACTGCTTGCATAGTACGCTACGTCTCCCTCAGTTGACACTCTGTATCCGTAATCTATATTGGATGTATTTATATTTTTACCTAAATTCACAGGTTCACTCCATTCAGTCCAGGATTTGCCAGAAAGTCTGACGGATTTGTAAACATCAAGAGAACCTAAACCATAGTGACCTTCGGAAGAAAAATACAGAGTTTTTCCGTCGGGATGTAAAAAGGCGGCTCTTTCAGCATAAGGTGTATTTATAGTAGTTCCCAGATTAATAGGTTCGCTCCAGCCGGTTTTAGTTTTAGTACAAACCCATATATCAGTATTACCTCCGTAACCTCCATGGAAACCTTTACCTTTATCATGAGGATTGCCGGTACCTCCCGGTCTGTCCGAAGTAAAAATAAATGCTTTACCGTCTGCTGTAAAAAAACCGTCAGAATCAAAATATTTGGAATTGATAGGTTCAGGGAAATGGATTTTAGTGCTCCATCCAGTCTCTGTCTTTTCTATATACCACATATCGCCTCCGCCAAAAGAATCTTCATAATTACCGAAAATCACTAATTTGTTTCCGTCAGCAGAAATTGATTTTGGCGACTCTGGTTTAGTTGTATTTATATTGTAAGCCATTAATATGGGTTTTTGCCATTCATTATCTAAAAATTCTGAGTAAAAGATATCTTCATCTCCTACACCGTCCGGTCTGGAATCACCGCAGAAATAAAGAATTTTTCCGTCAGCAGTCGGTACAGGAGATACCTCCTGATACTTATCTGTATTAATATTGGAAATACTTTTTATATGCAAGTCATCGTCATCGGCTTTCAGCAAATCAATAATTTTAAGAAAACGATTTTTCATCTTAGGAAACGATGGTAAATATTTGTCAAATACCTGAATTGCACTTGTCCAATCCTTTTTATCAATATATGGACTTGCTATCTTTTGAACAGCAACAAAGGCATTTTCGGAAGCCGGATATTTTACTATATATTGCTCAAAATCATATTTGCTTTTACATGCAATTAAGTCTTTCTCTCCTGACTCATTGGTCTCATTATCTAAAGTAAAATTTAATTTATAATATTCTTTTCCCTTTTCTTTAATACGTTTTGTTAAGCTTACACCCTGGTTTTTAACATAGGTCGGATATTTTGATAAAATTTCAAAATCAGGCAGCTCTGCAACATATTTTCCCGCTACGGTTAAGTTTCCCAATTTCAAAACAATAAATAATTTTATCGATTTATTAGCCATATTTTTAACTAAATCATTTCCGGAACCGTCTGTAGAATATTCAAATTCGATTGAACTATCTTTTTGAAGAAAATACTTATCATTTTCTTTATGCGTTTTTGAAGAAATTTTGACTTTACCTTGCCAATCTACTTGAATAGTATCAAAAGTAATTGTAGTATTTCCCAAATTTTTAAATTTAAACCATACAACATAATCACGGTCTTGTTCCAAACGATAGGTTTTATTATTGAATTTTTCAATTCCTAACTCCTCTGCAACATAACCTGAAATCTCAATATTTTGTGCAAGAACTAATCTGACACTAAAAAAAAGTAACAAATAAATCGATAATGAAAAAAAAGCTTTCATGATAACACCTTTAATATTAATTTTTAAATTTTCTGAATAAATTACGAGAACAAAGCAAAAAGTATGAGAGTACTAATACTAAAAAAAATAAAAAGGCTAAAAGAAATATCTTTTATTTCTTTAAAACTAAGTATGTGATTCGTTTTCATGCGATACCTTTAGATATTGTGGATAAACATTTTTAATAGATGTCGCACGAAAGAAGCAAACCTTACAGAAAAATATTATTTATTTTTATAGACTATCGACATTCTTTTTTAAACTTTGAAAATATCTTGCTCTTGCAGGGATTAGCCGGGTCGTCTCTTTTTAATTCCATCATTTTTTGACAAGAAGAACATGATACGGTAAAATCCTGTAAGTTTAAACATGCTGTAAAAAGCATCTCATAAGCTTCAGCAAATTGTAATCCCCTTTCATTACCTTCAGTTAATAATTCAATAGCTTTTTCGGCAGATACTTTAGCCTCAACAAAGGCTCCGAGTTTTATTTTTACCCATGCTCTGTCTGACCAAAAGGGTGCATAATCAGATAATTCTTTATCAGAGGTTATATTGTTAAGAAGAGTGTCTAGGTGTCTTAAATCAGCATCGGTGCCGTTTCTCATGTATATTGCAACCAGCATTTTGTTGTTATCAATTCTTATAATTTTTCTGGAAGTACTTGTATCAGCCAGTAATAACTCCTGCTCTGAATTAAAAATAAACGGTACAGCCTCTCTATACTTTGTTTGGCGATACAAAGAGTCTGCAATTAAATTATAGGCTAATCCAATGTTATGGTTGAGTTCTGAGCCAGTATAACCTGATTCCCTTGCTTTTAAGAAGTGCTTGACGGCATCATTATATCTTTCAAGTCCTAAATCTACCCTTCCCTTGAAATAAAATGCATTAGGACTGACCTTATTGTAATAGATTGCAGAATCTGCCGTTGTATCGGCTCGCTTATATAATTCTTTTCTTTTATCTTTGTTATCTCTTTTAATAATATTTAAGGAGTCTAAAATAAATTCTCCTTTTTGGTAAAATGTTTTGGATAATTGTTCATTTTTGTTTTCATTAAAAGAATAATGAAAATCATTTATTGCGTTATCATAAGATTTTATAGCTCTGTAAGCCATACCTCTCCAGTAGAAGGATTCAGAGCGGCAAGTATCGGCACCGATTCTGATTGCCATACCGAATGTACTTAATGATTCATTATATCTTTTCAAAAAGTAATAAGTTTTTCCTAAAATTCTGTACAATTTACATTCTGAATTATTAATTTCAATTGCCTTGAGTAAAAATTGTCTTGCACTATCCAGATGAATTTTCTGAAAATTCTCATTGTCATTGCGGTCATTTACAGCCATATTATATTGTTCAATCCCCAGTGAACTGAAACTTTCATAAAGCAAATTTTTTGAATTTTCGTTATCATGTACACACTCTGCTACTTCGGAGAGTAATCTGATAGCATCTGAGTATTTATCTTTTAATATTAATTTAGATGCCATCAAATTATAAATCTTACATCTTGTGCTACGGTTCGATGTATCATTTCCGGTGTTAACATTTATTTGATTTAGAGCATTTAAAGCTAAATCCAGCATATTGTAATTAATGCAATTTTCAGCAAATTTTGCCCAGTCGTCGGCATTTGTAGCGGGATTATCTCTTAAACGGTTGTAAACTTTGTTAGAGAATGAACTATCATAGGCAAAGATATTGATAAGAGGAAGACTCATATTACAATTCGAGTCAAGAGATCTTTGCCAAAGGGATTTTGCAGAATCCAAAAATAATCTGTTTTTTGTCTCTTTGTATTTATAATAATAGCTGTTACCCAAAATCGCCCAGTCGCAGGATGTTATAGCTTGAATGCAATTGGTACGGGCTTGGCTAAAATAATTGACTGCATTATCGAAATCCTTACTACAGATAGAAAATACTTTGAATAATATATATTTTGCCGGACATGAACCGGGATTAATCTGGAGAACTCTATTTAAATCAGAAATAGCATTATTACATTTGTCTAATACATACCATGATGCACCTCTTGATAAATAGATACTTTCTAAATTTAGAGTCTCTCTGATTCTATTTTTAATTGCAATTGACTTTGTATAGTAATCAACTGCTAAATAATAATTTCCTGTTTCTTTAAAAATATTGCCAATACCCATATACGCATCAGAATAGTTAGAATCGCAAGCTAAAACCTTACTGTAATAGTTCAATGCTATATTAAATTTCCCCTGACTTGTAGCTCTGACAGCAGTAGAATATAATTCATAAATATCATCGCAGTTACCGCATTGCAGACTGTCCCACGGCTGATTGGAGGAAAATAAATTTGTAGCTATTTCGATTTTTATAGCTTCTGCATTCAAAGAATTCAGAAAACCTGCTGAAATTATACCGATGACTCTGCCGCTTAAATCAAAAACCGGACCGCCACTACTACCGGGAGCGACACTTGTTTCGATATCAAAAGTATATTTATTTTCTTTAAGCAGATGCCCTTCCGAAAGGATACTACTTATATTATCAGGATGGCTGATTACAAAAATTTGTTCTCCGGGTGTGTAACCGGGATTTTGGTTAATGCTTACAGGCTGAACACTCGGATTTGAAATTGAAAGTATTGCAACATCATTTTCTCTGTCGGCTTTAAATCTGATAACTCTATACTCTTTATTTTCTTTAATACCGGGAACAATAACGACAGCTGAGCAAGCACCGATGAGTACGTGATAATTGGTAATAATCTGACCTTGAGAATTAAAGATAAATCCGCTCCCCTGACTTTTTGGGGTGCCATCCGATTTATAGGTAATTATTTTAACTACTTTATTACGATTGTTTTCATAAGAGAAATTAACACCTGAAACAACTGATTGTGCTCTCAAGGACAATGAGAAACTAAACATAATTAATATAGAAGTAAAGATACCCTTAAACATAATACCACCTTTGTTTGATGTATGTTGAAAATTCTTGTTTGCAAAAAAAAGAAAGAGAAATCTATTTATTATTAATTCTTTTTTTCAATTCCTGAATTTCTTTTTGAGGTTGATTGATGTATTTCCAATTTATTTTATTAAAATATTCTAAAGCTTTTGGACCGTTATTAATCTTCAAATATGCAGTTGCAGTCCAATATAGCGAATATTCTTTAATTTCGCCGGAATTGAGTTTTGCAGACATGTCTAAAAACTTTATACTAAGGGTGTACTCTTTCGAAAGCAGGTAACAAAGTCCCAAATAAAAATTAGCTTTTTCGTTGTCAGGAGTATCTCTTAATATAGTTTTGAATTTTTCAATTGCGTTATTATAGTCTTTTTTATTATAAAGTTGAATTGCACTTCTTAATTCTTCTGTGTTTTCTTCAGTATTTGAAAATTTATCTGAATATATTTTATGCTCTATCATATTTACAGCAAGGTCATCATATCTCGTTTCAGATGTTCTAAATTCAAAAATTTGTGGAAATTGATCTTCTTTTGAAATTTGATTTTTATTATCATCTTTTTTATTTTGTGATAAGTCTTGTTTCTTTTCTATAACTGAGGGTGTTTGTTTAGTATTTGTCGTAGAATCATGTTTAGTTGAAATGATAGATTTTTCATTTTTTGTTTGGGAATAATAATTAATAAAAACAAAATAAATACCAATAATCAAAACTAATGATGCGGCTACAGTTATGGGTACCGGTCTAAGCAACCAGCCAAATAACTGAGGTTTCTTTCCAAAAGATACTTTATATGATTTCGCTCTTTCGTCATCGGCAGATTTTTCAAGAATGCTGTTTTTTAATATTTTGGAATAAATTTTTGGATTAGAATTTATAGTATCCATAACTCTTTCCATACTTTTTACTTGTTCAAGGCAAAAATCGCAATCCATTAAATGAAGCTCGAACATTTCCTGCTCTTCTTCATTTAACCGATTCAATTCATAATCAAGTATCATACTGCCGATTGTTGCGTCAATACAGCTCTTCATTGAGTCCTTCTATATATAAATTATCTACAAATTTATTTCTACATCTGTTGGATGTTGCATATAAATTACTTAAAGATTTTAAATCCATAATTTCAACAATTTTCTCATTTGAATAACCGATTAACTTATAATAAAAGAAATGCTGACATTTAATTTCTAATTTTTTTAAAGCAATTACAACGCAATCTTCGATATTATAGGATTTATCTACCGCTTCAGTTTCGCTTTTATTTGCATTTCCGAGTGAACCTAACAATTTCCCGAATTTATCAGCAAAAATTTCTTTTATGGAATCAAACAATTTTTGTTCTGTAGAAATTGTTTTTCCCTGTTTCACTTGCTTTTTTCGGACTTCTTTCACAGTAACTACCTTTTGTTTACCTTCTCGTTTTAAAATATCACGAATCGAATCAAAAATTTTATTTTTTAAAATCGTATAAGACCATGCATTAAATGAAACCTCGAAAACGTGATTTTTATATTTGGATAAAATATCAGCTATTGCATTTTGTGCGATGTCTTCTGCATACATTTTAGTTTCTCTGTATGACTTACAATAGCTTTTTATCTTATGTCGTGCAAGAAGTTGAAACCTTACAGATAATTCCAAAAAAAGTTCGTTTTCAGCAAACCGGTAATTATCAATCACTATTTCGTATAATTTTTTGTCAACTGATTTTTCAAGCTGACAGGCAGATTTGAAACAAATAGTAGCTAACTCAGCCAGTCGGTCGGTCATAATATTTGTCGTATGTTAGAAAAGCTATTTATTAATTAAATTTTATTGCACAACTAACATTAATATAATATTTTTTAAAATTAATAAAAATAAATGATAATTAAATCATTTTTTTCAAATGATTTAAAGTATATACGCAGAAGTGTGTTTATGAAAGAAAAAAAAAGATACTTAAAATAAGCTAAAAATTGGAAGTTTTAAAAAAATATAGGTATGATATTTTAGAAATAGAAAATCCGCATCAGTTCTTACTTTTGCGGATGTATTATTGTGAGCCAACAAGCAGACTTGAACTGCTGACCTGCTCATTACGAGTGAGCTGCTCTACCATCTGAGCTATGTTGGCAAACCCGAAAATCGAGGATTATAAAATTAAAGATAAAAAATTAATCGGAGAAATTAATTCTTAACAAGCTCAACATAAATCTTGCTTGCTACTTCGTAACCGATGAGTTTATCTACATCTTTCAATCGTAAAGTAATCGGTCCGCTAAATGGTGCTTTACTTATTAATTTGATTTTTACTCCGGGAAGCAAGCCTAATTCTTCCAAATAGCCGAGCAATTTCGTGTCATCGTCAAACAGTCTGCGAATAATAACACTCTGTCCCCCTTCTGCATTAGCAAGGGGTATTTCGTTCGGAAACTGAATAGAACCGTCTTTTGCGGGGATAGGATGTCCGTGAGGGTCAAACTTCGGGTCGCCGAGTAACTCATTTATTTTGTCAGCGAATTCACGTGATATTACATGTTCTAAACGACAAGCCTCTTCATGGACTTTGTCAAGCGAATAACCCAATTTTTCTTTCAAATATAATTCTAAGAGCCTATGATGCCGAATGATTTCGAGAGCTATCTTTGTCCCGAAATCAGTCAGACGCACACCCTTGTACGAATTGTAATCAACAAGCCCCATAGAAGAAAGACGCTTAAGCATACCGGTTACAGATGCCCCGGAAACATCCATCTCCTTTGAGATTTCAGTAGTAGAAACTGCATCGTCAGTTTGAAGTTTAAAAATAGCTTTCAGATAGTCCTGAACAGACTGAGTTAAAACTGTTTTGGTCAAATTATCTTCGGATGTCATAAACATTTCCAAAATGTTAAAAAATGCACCGATTAAATTAAAAAAAAAATTAGGATTTTATACTATTTATTTTGTTTGCTAACTAAATTTGAAATAAAATTCTGAAAAATATTGCCGATAACGAAGCTACTATTAAACTGAGAATTGCACTGTACATAGCTGTTTTTGCACCGAATTCTTTAATTACAACAACAAATGTTGTAAAACACGGAAAATACAGAGTTGCGAAAATTAAGAATACAAAAATTTGATGTAAACTCATCGGCAGATGTGCTATGTCGGTTGCTCCCGTTGCCTGAGTAAGCATTACCAGAATTAATTCCTTGCGGAAAAATCCGAATACTAAAGTAGAACCCAATTCTTTCGGTAATCCGAGAACAAAACTGATAAACGGTGCCATAAAATTATTTACATACTTTGAAATATCAAAATATTCAAGCCATCCCAACAGAATGCTTCCACCGACTAAAAACAAAACTGCGTCTTTATAAAACTGTCGAACTTTCATCCATGTTTTAAAAAATATTATTTTTGCAGCCGGTTGCTTTAATGAGGGAATTTCCAGAATCAGACCAATCGGTTGGGAAAGAAATTTTGATAATATTTTCCCGTTTATAGCAATTATTACAATTACATAAAGATACACGCCAAGAGCCATAACAGGTCCAGTAAAAGCCGCCGCAATCGCGAAAATAACGGATGTTCGTGCAGAGCAAGGTATAAATGGAATAAGTATCCCTGTAATAGTTCTCTCATTTTTATTATCAATAATTCGTGTTGCATACAAAGCCGGAACAGAGCAACCAAAGCCGAGAATAAAAGGTACAACGGATTTTCCGTGCAAGCCGATTTTGTGCATTAAACCGTCAATCAGAAATGCCATTCTTGCAAGATAGCCAGAATCCTCCAGTATTGATGT
>JBAYGQ010000038.1:0-10243 GCA_041666585.1 Bacteroidota bacterium | reverse complement strand
TTTTTTCAGTACATATTTTGTAATGGATTTATCAGGTACTTTTATGTGAGGCGGCAATGTCATCGTGAATTCGACAAGCCTGTGGTCAAGGAATGGTACTCTTGCCTCTATGCTGTGTGCCATTCCGATTTTATCAACACGCATTAAAAGCAGTTCCGGAAGACGTTGGCGGAATTCGGCATAAGCGATTCTCTGCAGATAGTCTGAATCGGCATTGATTGATAATGCTTCACTGTGCAGGAACTGAGCATGTTTAGCCGGATTATCAGTAAGATATCTGTATTTCGGACTAAAAAGTTTTTGTTGTTGTGTAGGTGCAAAATGCGATACTCCGCTCCAGTACAGCTCATTGTCATTAGCACCGCGTCTGAAATAATCCAAAGCTAATAATTGAGAAGGTGATTTCATAAACGGTTTCAAGGCGCTATATGAGGCTTTTCGAGCAGACTTTGGCAGTGCTTTGAAAAATTTCCAATAGCTTCTGTAGAAATTGTATTCACGAAGCATCCATTTATATCCGACGAATTGTTCGTCACTCCCCTCGCCCACCTGAATCACAATTGTTCCTGAATCGCGGGTAAGCTTGCTCAGAAAATACAAGGGCATACATACAGGGTCACCGTTTGGCTCATCCTCGTACCAGGGCAAATCTTCTAGTATCGGGAAAACATCTTTGTGGTCAATTAATATTTCGTGATGATTGGTTTTATACAACTTTGCGATTTTTCTTGCATAATCAAGTTCGTTGTATTTTTCCAATTCCTTGAATCCGACAGTAAATGTATCAATGGGACGGTTCATCAGTTCAGCCATTAAGGCTACATTCAAACTCGAATCAATGCCTCCGCTGAGAAACACACCGAACGGAACATCACTCATCATACGGTCTTTAATTGATTGCTTTAGCATCCTTAAAACTTCACCGTGAATCTCGGTTTCCGTCAGGTCGGAGTATTGCATTTCAGGTTTTAGCGGACTCCAGTATCTTTCTGATTTAATATGATTGTTTTTATCTAAAATAAGATAATGTCCCGGGGCAAGTTTATGAATATCCTGAAAAAGGCTCTCACAGCCTGTCATTCCGAAGTTCAGATAATTCGGTAATTGCTCAAGATTCAGTTCAGGAACAATTGCAGGATGGCGCAGAATAGATTTTATTTCCGAGCCGAATAAAAATTTTCCTTGCTGAAATGTGTAATAAAGCGGTTTTATTCCGATTCTGTCTCTTGCAATGAATAATTCTTTTTTATGGTCATCCCAGATTGCGAGTCCCCACATACCAAGCATTTTTTCAAGAATTGCAGGTCCCCACTCCTGATAGCCGTAAAGAATTGTTTCGGTATCGGTTTTCGAATTGTATTTATAGCCTTTTGCAATCAGCTCTTTGCGTATAGATTCGTGATTGTAAATTTCACCGTTAAAGACAATTGTAAAGCGTCCGTCGGAAGTTGACATAGGCTGATTACCTGCGGGACTCAAATCAATAATAGCAAGACGACGGAAAGCAAGCCCGCACTGACGCTCTTCGGAAATCCATTGACCGTCTGCATCAGGTCCGCGATGAGTAATCACATCGCTCATTGATTTCAGTATTTGCCCGTTTACCTGGGGCAGAGTCGAGTTTCGGTCAACGATTCCGGCTATTCCGCACATATTATCTCAAATTTCTTAGTTATATTTTAAATTTTCAGACTGTACTAAACTTTACAAACTTTATGAACTTTTTGCTGTAAAAATAACTCCTTTTATCCCCCCTTGATAAGGTGGAATGAAGAGCAAATTAATCTTTCATTATTCACTTTTCATTCTTCATTCTTAGGTTAGGTTCTAAAAAAAGACTTAACCGCAAAGTACGCAAAGTCAGGATTGAGTTTCGCAAAGTTTAAGAGAAACCCCCTGCCCCCATTGAAAAATGGGGAATGAAGAGGTTTATTATTTTAGTCTTTCTTTTTCCATTTATTTTTCTTCACTTCTAAATTCAATATTCAATGTTCGATATTCGAAATTCTAAGGCAACAATCCCCTAACCCCCTTTGATAAGGTGGAATAAGAAATCTATTTCAGTTGCAAATAGGATGTGTTAATTATATCAATCATCTCTCTTACGGCTCTGTCAAGCCCGACAAGCACAGCACGTGAAATAATCGAATGACCTATACTCATCTCGTGAATTTCATGAATTTTGCACAAAGGCTTCACATTTAAATAATTCAAACCGTGTCCGACAGCTACTTTCATACCTGACTTTGCCGCAAGAACGGAAGCGGTTTTGATTTTTTCAAATTCTTCTTTAAGCTGAATTTCATTTCTTAAATTTGCATATACTCCCGTATGAAGCTCGACCATATCGGCGTGAATACTCAATGCTGTTTCAATTTGTTTCTGTTCAGGTTCAATAAAAAAGCTGACTTCTATTTCACGCTCGTGCATTCTTTCAACCAATTTCCTGTATTTGTCAATATCGGCAAGCAGATTCAATCCGCCTTCAGTAGTGAGTTCCATTCTTTTCTCGGGAACGATTGTAACTAATTCAGGTTTTATTTCGAGTGCTATTTGGATAATATCCTCTACACAAGCCATTTCCAAATCAAGTTTAGAATGGACAATTTCCCGCAGAAGTCTGATATCTCGGTCATTAATATGTCTGCGGTCCTCTCGCAGATGCGCCACAATTCCGCTTGCACCGGCGAGTTCACAGATAGTCGCCGCAGATACCGGCTCCGGCTCTACACCGAGACGCGCCTGACGAAGAGTCGCAATATGGTCAATGTTAACATTTAAAGTAATCATTTAATCTTCCTTCAAGAAAAAATCAAATATAATCTTTTTATTTCCAAGATTGAATTAAAAACGTTTTTTAGTAAAAATAGTTTTAATGACATAAGAAAATAATCAATAGAATAATTTATTTTTCTTTGTTTTAATAATATGATTGTATATATTTGAAATTCAAATTTAGTGTTGTCTAATTTTACAGAGAGAATAATAATGAAAGTATTCTTACTTTTCTTGTTCGCAGTAGTTTTTTCAATAAACACTGCTCATGGTCAAAATTTATTTCAAAAAGAAAACCATCAGTTCAAAGGCTTAAATAGCCGGAATGGTGTTGAGTTTCCTAATCACAACACAATGAAATTTTCTCCAAATACTTTAATTACAGTTGAAGATTCAAGTTTAAGCTATCAATGGGATACAACTGCTAATGACTGGGTGCTGAGTACAAGATCAGTGTTTTCATACAATTCTAAAGGAAACACTTCCGAGTATATTTATTCATGGTTTATGAGTGAAACAGGTCAATGGTATAACGCATACAAAACAACCTACGAATACAACCAGAATGACCAAAATATAAGGTCTATCAATTACAGTTGGGGTTTCATGACTAATGCATGGACTAATTCAAGTAAAACTGAATTTACTTATGGCAGTAACAACGAAATGGTATCAAGTATACAATTTCATTGGGATGAGATTGCAAGCCAATGGAAGAATAGCACAAAAACAGAATATTCTTACAATGCACAGGGAAACACAACAGAATATCTGTATTATCAGTGGGACTCAACATCTTCTAATTGGGTAAAAGATTCTAAATCAGTTTATTCTTATGATAATAATAATCAAAATACAGGAATAACTACCTATGTCTGGTCAAATCAAAATTGGGTCGAAAGTTCCAGGTCGGTTTATGAATATTCCGGTAACAATATTACTCTTATTACTTCTCAAAATTGGGATATACCGACACAAACCTGGATTAATCAGTATAAAACAGAAAAAACGTATGATGCTAATAATGTGAATACTGTTGACCAAAACTATATTTGGAATACAACAACACAACAATGGGATAATTTCTGGAAATATAATTATACATACGATGCTAACAGCAACTTGATTGAAGACCGCTCGTATATCTGGAATGTAGATAAAAATGCCTGGGATAATGGAATAAAGACTGTTTATTACCATTCACAACGCGACATTAATACCGGTGTTACATATGACGACATATCTCTTAAAATCGGCATCTCCCCCAATCCTACAAAAGATATGCTCTTTATCGAAGGTAATGTTTCAAATACTAAAGCACAGATTTTCAGCTTTGACGGACAGTTGTTATTAACAGCAGACTTGAACGGTGTGCAGTCAATCAATGTTGCCAAACTGCCTGACGGTGCGTATCTGCTCCAGCTAAGTTCAGAGAGCGGAAAAATAACAAAGAAATTTATTAAAATAAAATAGCTCTTTTTTAATTATGAATTATGAGTTATGAGTTATGAATTATGAATTATGAATTGTTTATTAAACCTCATTCCCAAGCTCCCGCTTGGGAATGTCTTTTTATAATAGCCACGAGCTTTAGCTCGTGGAGTACAGAATCTGAGCGACCATCCCGGGCTTCAGCCCACTATCTGAAGATAGTGGCAATTATTTTTTTTTAAAAATTTCAACTCGTTCCCACCGCTCTGCGTTCCTAATAAATGTTTTTTGAACAGACGAGGGCGTCAGTTTACTTTTATTTAAGAAGATGCTGAAATAAATTCAGCATGACATTTCTATATAAAAAAACATAACTCATAATTCATAACTCATAATTAAAATCATCTTTCTCCGAAAATTGCCGTTCCAATGCGCACATACGTCGCACCTTCGGCAATTGCAAGTCTGTAATCGTGAGTCATTCCCATAGAAAGCTGAGTCAGATTCACATACAGCTTCCGGTTTATTTCATCACACAAATTTCTGAGTAAGCGGAATTCTTTTATTGACTGCTCTTCAAGTTCAGTAAAAGTGCCGATTGTCATCAATCCATGAACTTTTATATACGGCAGTTGCAGGGCGGATTCGGCAAGGTCAGGGACTTTCGCAGGTTCGCATCCGAACTTCGATTCTTCTCCCGAAGTGTTCACCTGCAACAAAACATCAATCGTTCTGTCGTTCTTTTGTGCGGCTTTCGAGATTTCTTCAGCAAGATGCAAAGAATCCACAGAATGAATCATTGTAATAAAAGGAGCAATGTATTTAACTTTATTTGTCTGCAAATGCCCTATAAAGTGCCATTCCGGTTGCGGAACCGGCATCGCACTTATTTGAGCATGTTTCTCTGTCAGCTCCTGCACATAATTTTCACCGATAACTTTTATACCGGCTAATACTCCGGCAACAACAAACTCTGCAGGATGTGTTTTAGCAACCGCAACAATTCTAATTTCACCTGGATTTCTGCCGCATTTCAATGCGGTCTGCTCCACATCATTTCTGATTAAATCCCAGTTTTGTTTTATATAATCTTTGTTCTGCATTTTTTTAATGTATAATTCTGAAAGAAATTGACTGAGAATAATTGCCGATATTAATCATTAAAAAATACATACCGCTTTCCAATTCAGATGTATCAATACATTCCTGATTATCTCCGACATAGCAGAATAGCTTATTCTCCAATACTTTTCTTCCTGCAACATCAAATATATTTATATTACCTTTTGTATTCTGCATTGAATTAAAACGAATCTTAATAGTATCATCAGCGGGATTAGGAGTAAGCTCTACAGAACTGACCTGTATTTCGGGATTTTCCGCAACAGACGTAGATATTGAATAAATATCGAGTAGCGCCCTTACTGTCGGTCCCTGATTGATATTCACCGCTTTAAAATCGGGGATAGAATCAAGTATAAATTCATCATCTTTATTTATCATAGAAAAAGTTTTGTTCAGAATTGAATTGTCATTCAATGTAAAACTGAATTCCACGGGTAATTTAGTATAAATGCCGTAATTAGTTTTCTGCACTTGTGATACTTTAATTAAAGTATTCACAAATCCTGAAACAGAAGCGGGCTTTTTATATACATCTACTTTAAGACTCGGCGCACCGATACCATAAACCCATTGCTTAAAGAACCAGTCAAGGTCTTTTCCGCTTACGGTCTCACAGCTTTTTTGAAAATCCTCGCTTGTTGCATCGCCATATTTATAGCTTTTAATGTACTCATTCATTGCAACAAAGAACAAACTGTCTCCGAGTTCATACCTTAGCATACCGAGTACTGCACTGCCTTTATTATAAATTGTACCCGGATAGTTCGAAGAAGGCCGTTTGCGGGAATAATCATAGAGTGGCAGTACACCTTCGTAACTAATATATATATTGAAATAATCATTTATTTTTATGCTTTGATACCTCAAATATTCAGGAAAACCGAAAAGATATTCTCTATAAATTGATTCGCAATATGTGGCAAAACCCTCATTCAGCCAGGTATCGCGGAAATCACGGCAGGTAACCATATCGCCGAACCATTGGTGGGCAAGTTCGTGCGCCGCAACCATATTCAGAGAATCTTTTGTATTGAAAACTCTTTTCAGATAATCAACATCAAACGAAACCATTGTCTGATGCTCCATTGAGCCAATCGGAGTATTAACGTATCCGACCTTTTCGAAAGGATATTTACCGAATCTGCTTTCGAATGCCTGAATCATTCTTGGCACAAGCTTATATCCGTATTTTGTGGCGTTTGAATCCTTAGGTAAATAAAAAATCTGAATCGGCAAATCGCCATATTTGTCATTAGATATTGCATATTTTGCCACTGCAAAGCAATTCAGGTAAGTAGCACAGGGAATATCTGTTTTCCATTCATAAACATCAGTATCGTTGTCGGGATGAATAATATTCAGAATACCGGTTGAAGCAACAACATAACCCGGCTTAACTGCAAATTTCAAATCGAAAGTAGCTTTATCTGACGGTAGGTCATAGCAGGGCAACCAGTGCTGAGTTGAAGAAATATAATTGTTGTAAAATCCTACACCCATTGCAAACAGAATACTGTCCCTTGTCTGAACACCGCCCCAAATCTGAGAACCCGGCTCACCTGTCATAGAGCCGCTGTAACGAATTCTGATTTTGGCTGTATCTTTTTTTGAAACATCAGGAGGAGTAATTTCCCAATGATAAGTAGCAGAGCTTACTGTTTCCTTTTCTACTGGAATAACCGCAACACCTTCGTAAGTAATAGTATCAATCTTAAGTCCGCGAAGATGAAAGAAAAATTTATTCGAATCGGGAGACTGTTTCCAGAGAACTGTAATAGTACAAACTCCCTTCATTGCAGTAGACGGAGCCTCTGTAAAATCTAAAGCCGCTTCATAATGAAGTACATCAAATGCCTGTTCGCTATAAAGCAGAGGAGCAGAAATTTCATTTGCTTTAGTTGCATTTGATAAAAACAAAAAAGCGAGTGCTGTTATCAGCAGTCTGATTGAACTTAAACGGTAAAGAAAAATATTCATTTTCGATAATAAAAAAGTTAAACAAGATACTAAGTTAATAAATAAAATATTATTATTGAAATTATAAAAAATAATTTGTAATTAATAGCATTTTATCGTAGCTTTTCTTTTTAGAAAAAATAATATTTTAAAAAACATTATTTCAAAAATTCGTGTATTATTATGGCAAAGACAATAAGCAAAAAGACCACCCCAAAAAAAGAAGTAAAACAAACTTCCGCAAAAGTCCAATCAAAGCTGTTAACCGAGAAATCACCGGTTTTATTAACAGCGGCAAAAATTGCAATTGAAGTCGGTGTTACTCCGGCAAAAATTAAACAGGTAATTGCAGAATTAAAAATCGAACCGGACATGATAAGATGCAATTGTAATTATTATACCGACAAAACAATACTTAAAATAAAAAAAGGATTAGGTTGAAAAGTTCTTAAAAAAATAGTATAATTGTAGAGAATGTGGTATTTCTTTAAGTATCAAAAAAAGGATTTAGTTCTTAATTGCTGTTGGGTACTTAACTAAAAAAAACAATTTATTGTTATTTTTTTAATTTTTTTGTTATATTTTCAACAAATTTTTTGTAATTTTATAAATTGAGTTTTCTCAGTATTAAGTTTGAAATATATTTTATAATACAAATCAGGAGATTTATAAAAAATGGCAAAGTCAATGTTTTCACAGCAGGATGGTCATAACAAATATAAGTTAACAGCCCAGCATATAATTATATGGGGAGTATTAGTCGTTGCACTGTACGTACTGTTTTTCTTCAAACTAATCCCTTTTGTATCAGCAAGTTTTGTTGTTCCGCTGTTCCAGCCTAGCGGTGAAAAATTAACGAAAATCGGTTGGGTTCAATTCGACGGTTTGGTTTGGGCTTCAACCAATTTTGAAAAAGGAAAAGAACTAAAAGGCAAAAGCACTCAAATTAAAAAGAAAGATATTGACGGAAACTATATTTTCGACTTTTCGTTCAAAGAAAGAACTTTCGAAGAGAACGGTTATGTCAAAGGTTCGTCCGAGTGGTATTTAAAAACTGAAATTCTGGGAGAGAATCCGATTATACTGGAACCATGGGTTGGATTTTGGATTTTAGCCCTTGTGCTTTCTGTCGTTTTTTCATGTTTGATAACTATTATTTTTCCGTATAATCTGGGATTTTTATCAGTCCTTTTTGAAAGGCAGATTGACAATACAAAAGCTAAAATCAGGCTTCAGACCGGTTTTGTAGATGAAATCGTAGAATTGCTTTGTATGCCCGATGATATCCTTAGGGAAAAAGATTGGACCGAAGTAGAAAAAGCATACAGAATAATCTGGGACAGAACAAATACTGAAGAAACATCAGCTATATCCAGACAAACTCACAGGTTCGAAGATTACTTCAATGAAAATACAGATATTGTTGCTTTCAGAAAAGAAATCATTCTCGGTAGAATCAAAGAGTTTTTCTCCGATTTCGTAGTTAAAGAAGTTGAAGATACTAAAGACGGTTTAATTTGGCGCCGCCAGAAATGGCAGATTGGCAAAGGTTTGCGTATTTACATGGCACACCACTTTACAGAGAAATATTCAAACAATGTTACCGGTATGGCTTACGGTGGTGCGGCATTTCTAATTGTTGCCGTAGGTATTCGCGGTTTAAAGTTCATTCCGTCAACTAAACCTTCATTCATTTTACTTGCTATCTTCCTTGAGTTCTCTCTGTTAGTTTTGCTTGCTGTTACTTTATTCTATACGGAAGAAGAAGAGCGTATGGACAGAATGTTAAAGAAAATGGAAGATGCCAGCAGAATTCAGTTAGACACGTTGAAAGGTCAAACGGCAGATATTCACCAGTTAACAAATGCATTGGTCGGTCAAACGGCAGATATTATCAAAACAAGAGTCGAGCAGGCAGTTTCTCAATATCTCAGTTCTGATAATAATATTCATAAAACAGTTGCCGAAGAAATCAGTCGTTCAATTTTAATTAGTATGCGCGAAACTTATGATAAAAAATAATTAGAATTTATTTTCCAAAATTAAGCCGTATCTTACAACAGATACGGCTTTTTTATTTATAAAAAAAATCATAAATTATAAAATATCAATTACAATATTTATTTATGCTTAAAATTTATTATATACTTTTTATTAATTTGTTGTTTGTTGGCTGTAATCTTTTGTCAACCCGTGAACCGGAAAACCCCGATAGCGGAAGAACAAGTTTCCAACCGCCGACTTCAGCCAATATAGTTATCTCAAATCTTTCTAATTCAATTAAAGAAAAAAATGTAGATAATTATATTTCATGTCTCAGCGATTCAAGTATCTCGTTCGATACTCCTTTCGCATTTATTCCCTCTGCCGAGGCAAATGCAAGATTTGCTGCTGTTTTTCAGAGTTGGAGTTTAGCTTCGGAACGAGCCGCCTTTATTAATATCACTTCGAACATTCAAAAGAATGAAAATCCATTGTTAGAACTGACGAACTCCCGATTTGATGTGATGCTACCTGATTCCGCAATTTATGTTTCCGATTATACACTAAAAATTAAATTCAATCCTGATACATCCCTATCCAAATACAGCGGGACTCTGCAATTTGTTATTTTAAGACGAAGTAACGGATTGTGGCATATCGGCAAATGGTACGACCAGAGTATTCAGAACGATACTCTAGGAAATACCTGGAGCATTCTTAAGGCAGTTTACTCTCATTAAATCAAAAATTTATTTATTTCTTACCGCAAATAAGTTTTAATTACTTTCGTTTCTCAACTGATATTCTGATGAATATTTTGTGGGATTTGTTACATTTTTGTTTTGGTTCTTATGCGCTATTCAATTAAGTATCTACCTATTTGTTTAATGTTCGTAATAATATTTTCGTCAACATCATTAATTGCAAACGGCACTAAACATAGTTTCATTTTAAAACTGAATACGTCGAATCC
>JBAYGQ010000037.1:0-10352 GCA_041666585.1 Bacteroidota bacterium | reverse complement strand
TCCAGCCCATGCTTCCTTACCGTTGTAGGCTTCAATTATACTATTCTTAAACATTTCCATTTCCATCCTGTATAAATTCGGACGTTTATTCCAGATTGTAAGGTACTGTTCTGCACCGGTATAGGAAACCTTCAACTTCACTTTTAAAGTATTAATTTTTTTTGAATTTTTCGTGTACCCGGATGCCATGAGAGATTTATTTATAATTTCTTCAGCTGTCTGAGAATATGAATCTGCAAAAATACTTAGAAAAATTATCAGAAAGAATATTTTTTTAAACATAGTAATTACCTTAATTTAATTCACAGAATTTTAGAATATAACGGTTTTGAAGGATAGAAATTGTTTTTATAAAAATCTAAAATGAATCAAAAAACATAAGTAAGACCTGTAAGGAAAAGTATCAAATCCGAACTTGTTCTGAATTCAGTATATTGAGCCTTCGGAGGATAAACAGAAAGGTCAAAAGAAGCTTTCCACCACTCAGTTTTGTTTCCTTTAGCATATCGGAGTTTTATTTCAGCAAATAATGAACTGTGATGAGACGGTAAACCGATAATATCTTTTAGCCTGAGCCAAACTCCTAAACCTGCCCCGTAAGCAAAAGGAGAACTCAGCCTGTTTTCTCTCCAATTACTGCTTTTTTGAGAAGATTTAATTCTAGCATAAACATTAAGGTTATTAATACCCGCAAAACCTTCTACAAAAAAGTAGAACCAGTCTTTAAGTTTAGGTTGGTACCTTACAAATACCGATAGTGGTATTATATTATTATCAGTACCAAGCGTATCATGAAAATGTGTTACCTGCCAGTATTGATTGGTATAATCGGAATCCTTGTACATGGTATTTGATTGAATAAAAAGAAAGTCCGATTCAAATCCGATTGCCAACGGCATGGATGTCCAAGTATAACCTGCATAAACAGAGAATCCTAATGGTGTAGTACGAAAGTTATCATAATAATCAGACAGAGGAGACATAACTGAAAAAGTAGAACCTATGAAAAAATTTATCGGCTTTTGCTTTAGCAGTTCTACCAACTGCTCATCGGCAGTTTTAATAGTACTCTTGGCTTTGTCAGGACTTTCGCTTTGACAGAAAACGTTTAAAGAATTTAATGTAATTACTAAAAATAAAACATAAAATACAAGCTTTGCAAAACAGATGTAATGTTTCAGCATAACTGACCCCTTTGAACATTGTTTTAATAATCTGTCAATTTGTTTTATAAATATGAGTCCATTCTAAAAAGGTTTTTTCTGCGATTCTGAATTTATTTCAATATCTAAAAGTCGCATGAATACTTGATTCTGAACCAAGTTCAGAATGACATTTTTCATTGAACTTGTTTTTAGAGTGAACTCAATATTTTGTTATATATGAAAAAGCTAAAATTTCACAATTCTAAATTAGTAATTAGTAATTGATAATTAGTAATTATTTAACCCCTGTACTTCCAAAGCCACCCGAACCACGCTGTGACTCCGGCAACTCATCGCAAAGTTCCCAGTGTATATGCTCATATCTTGCTATTACAAGCTGTGCAATTCTGTCTCCGAGATTAATAGTGAAAGGTACTTTACCGAAGTTGGCAAGAATAATTTTCACTTCACCGCGATAATCGCTATCAATTGTACCGGGTGCGTTCAATGCAAAGATACCGTTCTTTATAGCAAGTCCGCTTCGGGAGCGTACCTGACATTCAAAGCCGGGTTCGAGTGCGATAGAAAGCGATGTGGGAACAAGCACTACAGCCCCGGGTTGAATTTCAATGGCTTCGTCCACGGCGGCAACTATATCCATACCCGCAGAGCCTTCCGTTGCATAAGCAGGTAACGGAAGATCTGCATATTTTTCATCTAAGCGTGTGATTAATACATTCATTTAAATTTCTTTCTTGTTTCTTTGCTTCGACTTTATTCGTACCCAAGCGGGAGCTTGGGTACGAGAGCTAAAAATTTACTTACTTATTTACATCCTGTTTCTTTAATCGTTCCCAAGTAGGAGCTTGGGTACAGGGACTAAAATTTCCCCTCCTTATCAAGGAGGGATTAGGGGTGGTCTGTATTTTCAAAGTTCTATACTAAGTTCAGTATAGGAATCATAGTTTCCTGTATAGCACCTATGACTTCGACTTTACTTTCGTCAGTAACAAAGACATCTATTTCAGTACGGAAGCCGATTTTTTCTTCTTCTATGTAGATACCCGGTTCAATTGAGAAACAGGTGCCGGGAATAATTTGTCTTTCGTCTTTGGTTTCAAGATTGTCAATGTGCACACCGTTTCCGTGAACTTCTTCCCCGATGTTATGTCCGGTGCGGTGTGTGAAATAATCTCCGTAACCCGCATCGTCAATCACTTTACGGCAGGCATTGTCAACTTCCCAGCCGAACAGAGGTTTATTAGCGGCGAATCTGTCTATAACCAATTGATGTGCAGTATCGCGTCCTTTGCGTGCAATCTGGAAAATATCCTCGAGCTTTTGTGGAACTTCGGTTCCGATATAGCCCATCCATGTAATATCGTAGAAAATACTGCCTTTAGTATTTAGTTTTGCCCATAAATCAATCAGAACCAAATCGCCTTCTTTCATCTCGTATGTATTTTCGGCAGTCGGCTCGAAGTGCGGGTCTGCGGCGTGTTCATTAACTGCAACAACCGGACCGTCGGGCCAGGTCATATTATTTTTTCTCATCATATCGTGCATATACTGCTGTATTTCAAATTCGGTTGTTTTAATTCCGGCTTTAATTCTTCTTGCTATTTCCTTGAATGCTTCGTCTTTTACCATCTGCATAATTCTTCCGGCTTCAATGTGACTTTTGTAATCTTCCATTGAAAGATAAGATTCGAACTGGCTTACAAGGTCGGCACTCGAAACAATTTCAAACCCGAAGCTACGGAGTAAATCAATCGTTCCGCCGTCAACAATCGAGACGTAAGGAATTGCATTATTCGGCGAATACTGCATTGCAATTTTTTTCGCGTTTCCGAGCATTGATTGTAGCAGACTGTGTAGCTGTTGCCACGGTAAATATACAAGTTTTTTACCGGGGAGATGGTCGCATTTCCACGGTTCAATTTTATGTACTAATTTTTGCGGTTCACCTTCTGTCGGAATAAAATAAAACCAACGGCGTGATGTAAATCTGTTCGCATCCATTTGTAAAATTCGTGAAGCGATTGCATCACGGTTATGGAAATCGTAAAACAACCAGCCGTCAACTCCGGCTGATTTTAATGCTTTTTGAATTGCGGATAAATCCATTTCTGTCCCTTTGTTTATGATAATAATTAATGATTGCGTTTATATATTTTCTAAATTGAAATACGAAAAATATTAATTTAACGAATTGCTTTTTTTTAAAAAAGAAAGATTTTATTATATTACAGTTTCTGCGAAAAAATATTATCTTTTATATAAATATTGAAAACGTACTGACGTCGTTGGGACTAATTAATTTAAAAATATAATTTTGGAGCTGTTTATGAAATCAAGCCGCATTTTTCTTGCTTATCTGATTCTATCTGCATTTATTGCAACATTGACTTATGCGCAGGATTACGAAAGAAAATCTCTGAACGTAACTGTTTACAACAACAATCTCGGTGTTATCAAGGATGTCCGGAACATCAACATCGAAAAAGGTGTTTCGAATATCAAAGTTACAGACGTTGCCGAAAAGATTGACCCGACAAGTGTTAATATCAAATTGAACGGAACTGTGCTGGAGCAGAACTACCAATATGATTTAGTCAGTCTGAACAAGATATTGGAAAAATACATTGATAAGGAAATCACTCTGTTGAATGATAAAACCGTAATCAGCGGTACACTGCTTTCCTGCGGTTCAAATATTGTCCTTCGGAAAAAAGACGGCGGTTTGCTGATGCTTCCGAAGATTGATGATTATCAGATTTCTGTCGGCACTCTGCCTCAGGGTCTGATAACTATGCCTACACTTGTTTGGACGGTTGACTCTAAAAGTTCCGGTAAGCAGGATGTTGAAATGTCTTACATGACAGAAGGTATGGGCTGGCATGCTGAATATGTTGCTGTGCTGAACGATAAAGATACAAAGATGGATTTAAAGTCCTGGGTTAGTATTAATAATATGTCGGGAGCAACTTATCCAAATGCTGATTTAAAGCTGATTGCAGGAGACGTGAACCGTGTGCAAGATATGCCTCCTCCTAATGTTTACAGAGCAAAAATGTATGCTGAAGCAGTTGATGCCGCCGCACAGCAGTTCGAAGAAAAATCGTTTTTCGAATATCATATTTATACTTTACAAAGACCTACGACACTAAGCAATAACGAGACAAAACAAATTTCTTTGTTTGAAGCAGATAATGTGCAGATTAAGAAAAAATATATTTATAAAAGCGGATGGTATAGCAGTGATAAAAAAGTACAGGTTGCTGTGGAATTTTTCAATAAAAAAGATAATAATCTCGGTGTGCCTATGCCAAAGGGTAAAGTCAGGCTTTATAAGTCTGAGGGCACAACAGTTGAATTTATAGGTGAAGACCAGATTGACCACACTCCCAAAGATGAAAATGTAACTCTTAAAGTAGGAGATGCTTTCGATATAAAAGTAGAAGATATCGAGAAAGACCAGAAACGCATTTCCGATAAAGTCGCTGACCATTCCTACGAAATAACAATTAAGAACAAAAAAGATGAAGATGTTGTTGTTGAAGTAGAAAAATATTTAGGATATAACTGGGAAATGCTGGAATCATCCATATCGTTTGAAAAGAAAAATGCAATGACAGTTGTTTTCAAAGTACCTGTAAAAAAAGATAAAGAGACAAAGCTAACTTTTAAAGTAAGATATTCAAATTAATATCAATAAGGGTAAAAATATGAAAAATAAAAACTTTTTAGTTGTACTGCTTACCTCAATTTCCGTAATATCTCTTGAACTTATCTGGACACGCATTTTTTCTGCGGAGTTTTTCTATACGTTCGCTTTTTTAATATTGTCGCTGTCTATAGCAGGCTTGGGAATGGGAGCTTTAGCTCTCCGGCTGTCTGCAAAAATTGAAAAGCTTAGTTTGCCACTTTTATTAACACTTTCGGCACTTATTAGTTTGCTTGGACCTCCTTTGGTATTTCTAATCGGGCTTGATTTTACCAAGTTTTTCGGAAGCGGTACTGAAATCTTCAAAGTTTTGATTACTGTTTTAATTCTTTCCGGAGGCTTTTTCTTTTCGGGAATTGTACTTGCCAAAATTTTCCGCGAAGGGACAGATGAACTACCGCGTTTGTATATGTACGATTTAATCGGTGCCGGAGCGGGATGCGTTATTGCACTTATTGCAATGAATATTCTACAAACTCCGTCAGCCGCCGCTTTTGCAGGGCTGCCTCTTGCTATTTCTGCAATAATTATCGGAGCAAATAAGCAAAAGTTGTTTCCGGGTGTTGTCATTCTTGCAATGATACTTTTTTCTTTTTTCGCAAAAGATGTATTAGAGAAAAAAAGCGATGAGCAGGCTCCTGTAATTTATCGTCATTGGGATTCGATGTCCAAAATTAAAATTTTAAGCTATGACGAAAATTATCGCGGACTCAATACAGACAATACCGCCGGCTCAACAGTAATCGGCTTCGACGGCAATTTCAACAGATCCGATACTTCGAAATATGACTACGGTATTAATATAAGCTGGTTAATTCACCGTACCTCACCCTGCACTTTTCTTTCTCTCGGTGCAGGCGGCGGAATGGACGTAATGCAGGCTTTGTTCGGAGGTGCCAAGGATATTTATGCCGTTGAAGTCAATCCGCATATTAATTATCTGATGACAAAAGGCAATCTCTCTGCTTTTACTGGAAATATTTACAGTAATTCTAAGGTCAAAGTTGTAACCGAAGACGCTCGCGCTTACATCAGAAGGTATGATAAAAAAATCGACATTATTTTTGCCCGAAATGCCAATTCTTATGCCGCTCTTGCTTCAGGAGCGTTTGCTTTAGCGGAAAATTACCTTTTTACAACAGAAGCCTTTTCGGACTATTGGAATGCTTTATCGGATAAAGGCTATTTGTTAATGGACCACCAGAACTATGTGCCAAGAATGGTTTCATCTGTAATGAATATGCTAAAGGAAAAAGGGATTCAAAATCCTGAACAACATCTTGCAGTATATGAAAGTATAGAGTTCAGACGAAAAATCATTCTGCTTTCTAAACAGGTGTTGACAGCCGAGGTACGACTTAATGCATTCGATGAACTCAGAAACGCTAACAGCAAACGTCTGAAAATGATTTATCCTTTACCTTTGGGAACACATTCAAATATTATTTCGCGAATAATTGAGCAAGGATGGGAAAATGTTGCCGATGACGTTTTGATTGACCTGTCTCCTTCAATTGACAACCGCCCTTTTATAGCTCAACTCGGCTTATGGCGTAATCTGAAAAAAGCAAAGTTCGAGACGGTTTTGCCATCCGATGAATTTTACGGTTTTCCTGTTTCTCAGATTCTTATTTTAGTTATTATCTTAGTTGCGGGAGTGATTCTTCTTCCGTTAAATCTTCTTCCTTACAGAAAAAAGAAAAAAGGTGAGCGATTAGAGTTCGGAATGTGGCTATATTTTTTCTTTATCGGAATTGCATATATGTCGGTCGAAGTTGTACTTATTCAAAAATACACTCTGTTTATCGGTCCCTCGGTTTACGGAATAATAACAATTCTCTCTGTACTTCTGATAGCTTCGGGTATTGGGAGCAGGTTTTCTTCAAAGTTCGATAATAAAATTACTTTTGCCTGCATTTTCGGACTATTATTAATAGATGTTTTTATATACAAAAATCTCATTTATACTTTTGGCGGATTGGAGCAGTATGCAAGAATTCTGATAACAGCTCTGATGGTTTTTCCGCTTGGATTTTTTATGGGTATGCCTTTCCCCAAAGGAGGAGCCAAAGTAGGAGGAATGATTGACTGGGCGTTTGCCGTAAACGGTTCTGCATCCGTTCTCGGCTCGGGACTTGTAATGCTGATTGCCTTCAATTACGGTTTTACTGTTTCCTTAATTTTATCAGGATTGTTCTATCTGCTTTCCTTTACATTATTGAATCGGAAAGTAGTGGTAGTGAAGAAAAAGGCAAAATGATTCAGAGATTTAGATGGAGTTTCCAATTAATTTGTAACTTTTTTTGTTAATAAAGGCTCTTAATATAAAAAGCAAAAATCATTTTTTTCTCACTATCCGAGAAAGCACTATGAAAAATCTTCTTTTGGCTCTGTTCGCTCTGGGAATTCTCAGTAGCACGGCATTTGCACAGATTGAAAAACAGGAAGACAAAACCTTGTCCCCGTATTTCATGGTAAAAAGCGACGACAAATCTGTTGAGCAGTTACCGCTTCTAAGTACTACTGCCGAAGTACACATTGCAGGAGTAATTGCCGCTGTTACTGTCAGGCAGACTTATAAGAATTCCGGTAAAAAGCCGATAGAAGCGATTTATGTTTTTCCCTCATCTACCCGTGCTGCTGTTTATGCTATGACTATGTACATTGGTCCGCGGGTACTGAAAGCGGAAATCCAGAAAAAAGAAGAAGCACGCAAAACTTACGAAAAAGCTAAAAGCGAAGGTAAAAGTGCTTCACTACTTGAGCAGGAAAGACCTAATGTTTTCACGATGAGTGTTGCCAATATTATGCCCGGCGACACAATTGTAGTGGAAATGAAATACACAGAACTTCTAATTCCTACCGATGGAGTTTATGAATTCGTATATCCTACTGTAGTGGGACCAAGGTATTCCAATAAAAATTCAGACTCTGCCGACAAAAACGACAAGTTTATTGAATCACCCTATCAAAAAGAAGGTGAAGCACCAACATATAAATATGATATAGCTCTCTATTTATCAACAGGTGTGCCGCTTGACGAAATCACATGTCCTTCGCACAATGTTGATATTAATAAAACATCTGAAACACAGGCTCAAATCAGGTTACTTGCAAGCGACCAGACAAGAGGTAATAAAGACTTCATCCTGAAATACCGATTAACCGGAGGTAAGATTGAATCGGGTATGCTTCTTTCCAAAAGTGAAAAGGAGAATTATTTTCTGCTGATGCTTCAACCTCCCAAAAGAGTGGAAGCAAAGCAAATCCCACCACGAGAGTTCATTTTCATCCTTGATGTGTCCGGCTCCATGAACGGTTTTCCCTTGGAAAGGTCAAAGGAATTAATGAAAAATATTCTTAATAGTCTGAAGCCGAACGAAAAATTTAATATTCAGCTTTTTGCGGGCAGTTCTGTGTTCTTTGCCGAGAAATCAGTCGAAGCAACTGATAAAAATATTCAGAAGGCAATGGACTTCGTCAATAAACAGCAGGGCGGCGGCGGTACTGAACTTATTCCGGCACTGAAGCAGGTTCTTGCAGTACCGAAAGAAGACGGCTATTCTCGTACTATCGCTATTATGACGGACGGATATGTGGCTGTAGAAGAGGAAACTTTTAATCTTATCAGAGAAAATCTGAATAAAGCTAATATGTTCGCTTTCGGCATCGGTACAAGTGTAAACAGATTTTTGATTGAAGGAATAGCCAAAGCCGGAATGGGAGAATCCTTTGTTGTAACAAAGGACTCCGAAGCAAAAGACGCTGCAGAACGTTTCAGAAAATATGTGGAATCTCCGGTTATGACCGATATTAAAATCGAATATGACGGTTTCCTTGCTTTCGATGTGGAACCTCTGACTATTCCCGATGTTCTCGCAAACAGACCGATAATAATTTACGGCAAATGGATGGGCGAACCTACGGGAAACGTTATTGTTACAGGTACATCAGGCGATGTCCGCTATAATGTAAATATTAACGTACTTAAGTTTGGAACTATGGAGCAGAGTGAAGCTCTAAAATATCTTTGGGCAAGAAACAAAATTTCTATGCTGTCGGATTATTACAGTGCCTCTCATAAAAAGTCTTATGTTGAGGAAATTACAGATTTGGGGCTACGATATAATCTGCTTACAAATTACACATCATTTGTTGCTGTTGATTACGAAGTTCGGAACGGAAATGCTGACTCCTTGGTTAAAGTTAAACAGCCTCTTCCCTTACCAGAAGGTGTTTCGAATTTAGCTGTCGGTACTGAAGAATACAGTATGCAACAAGGTATGGGCGGCATGTCAAGTTCCTCACCCTTAATGGTTGTTCCTTCAAACGGGAAAAAATCTATGTCTAAAGAATATGTAAGAGGCGGCGGAAAAGTCAAGACGGATTCTAAGGCTTCAGATGGTACTGTAAGGATTTCGGATGAAGGTGAAATCTATACCTATACCGAAAAACCCGCAAAGCTCGATTCTGCTGATTTTGCCGCAAATCTGACTTATCCCGAAGCGGCTTATCTCGGCTTGATTCAGGGACAGGTTCTCGTCCACGCTCTGATTGATAAAGAAGGTAAAGTCAAAAATACCCAATTGGAAAGAACTGATCACGAACTTTTGAGTAAATGGGCTGTTGAAGCAATAAACAAATCGAAATTCACTCCTGCTGAAAATAAGAATAAAAAGGTTGAATGCTGGGTTACAGTCCCCGTTTCGTACAAATTAAAAGATAAGAGTGCGATTGCCGATAATTCATTTAAGAGAATGCCATCCGGTTTAAAATTCAAAGATGTGAAAAAAGCAAATTTGACAAATACAGATATGGCAGTTAAAGGTAAAAAAGTACAGATTACATACAAGGTGTTTTTGCCGGACGGAACTCTTGTAGAAGAAATAAAAGAATCTGGAAGACCTTTCGAGTTTGTAATCGGTCAGCACACAGTTTTAGCGGCATTGGAACAAGGCGTAAACGGAATGAAAGCCGGAGATGCAAGATTTCTTGAAGTGCCTGCCAATCTGGGTTATGGAAATAAAGGTCTTGAAGGCAAAGTTCCGCCTGACTCGAAATTATATATATATGTTGAATTGCTTGCGGTTTCTTAGGCTGACATCATTTTTTTAATCAAAATTCTATTCTCGTTCCAAAACAGTAGTTTTGGAACGAGACTTTTTACGAGACTTTTTTATATTACTGTTCTAAAGAAATAATCAAGAAATTGTAATGTTGAAAATTGATACTGGAACAAGAAGATAATTGCCGCTCCTATTAGACCAAAGAATGATAATCCTACAACATAGGAACGAAGCGGGGTTATATCGAATACAATTCCGGCTGCACGCATCATTCTCAGTAAAACCCATAAGAGAATTACAAAAAGTAAAATAATTGCAAACCAGATGAAACCCGGCGACACATGTAATAATCTGATTAAAATAATTGAAACAGGAAGCAATAGAAGTATCGGAGTTCCAGACCAGATGCAGATT
>JBAYGQ010000036.1:0-10460 GCA_041666585.1 Bacteroidota bacterium | reverse complement strand
TGAATGAACGATATTCCTTTTTATTTTCCGAAAAAGCTCACAGATGAATACAACGAGTAAAATTATGTATATTATCAATAGTAATTCCAATCCGACTCCTTTTACATACCAGGGTTTATATTGACTTGCCTGAATGATAAAAACCTGTAATGAAGAAACGTCATAATAGATCTTAGATACTGTATATAATGCAAAACAATTCAATAGGATAATCGCAAGAATTAATACCTTTATGGCTAATGCTTTGATTCCAAATTTAGTAGGAAAAACTGCCTGCCATCCAAAAAGAATTAAACTCATAATTACTGAAATAATTGGAAAGTAATACCTTCCCTGTATCCCAAGCTGGAATCCGGTTTTATACCAAGATAACCAATCATATAGTGATATTCCGAAACTAAATAGCAGACAAATAAATATAAGGAAACCAAATGCCTGGTATCGGCGATCAAACCATTTTCGGCGCCATATACTTCTAATTACCAATATAAAACATCCGATTATTGAAACAAGAACAAATCTGTTAATCACTCGGTGAACAAATCTCGGATAGGTCACCCCTAACCAATCAAATATACCCCAAAACCATGGCATTACCTCGCGTACTGTGTGAGAAAGAGTGTACTCGATATTATATTTTAAAAAACTTGTCAGATTAAAATCCTGGATTAACCAATCAATTAGAGAGATTGTACCGAGACGAAATCTATACATCAGATAAAATGCGAATCCGGATATACTTACAAGCCCGATTCCTATCAGTAATTTTTTCTTATAAGAGTATCGACTGTCTCGGAAGAGCAGCAAAAACATCATGACGATGAGAGACGGAAGAATAACAATGAATTGGGGTTTTACTAATACACATGCGATCGAAACAGCGAGTAAAAAAAACATTTTTCGGAGCGTCGATCCTTCCAACATTATAGAATACGAAATATATAAAAAAAGAGTAAAGAAGAAATTCCCAATAGCATCACTGTTTACTCCAACGTTCGCAAAAACCATCATCGGCTGAAAACCGACTAATGCCGATAATGCGATAACAAGTAATAAATTCTCCGGATATATTTTTTTCGCAAGCAAATATACAACGGTAATCGTTCCCATAAAGATCACAAAAGACCACACTCGAACAACGAATACACGCTCAAATAGGTTATGAGAAATGAATAGTCTGTATAAATAAGATCCAATTCGGTAATACCATTCTTGATATCGAGTAGATTCTTTATAAATGAAAGTATTTCCCGAACTTGTGTTAGCTAAAGCGGAAATACTGGATTCATACTTTCCGTTCAATGAATTCGTATAATCGATCCTATATTCTGGATGAAAGGTAAAGCGATTATTTCCGTATTGGTCGCGAGAAGTTCCCAATAATTGCTCTGACGTGTATATCTCTTGAGTAAGATCCAGCGTCTCAGCGTTTGGGCTTCGATTTGTTAGCGCGATAAATGCTACATTCCCGAAATGAGCTTGCTCATCCGGAAAATGCCATATCGGTACTATAAATATCCAAAGTAGGCAGTTAAGAAAAATTGTGACGAAAAAGATTTTAGTCAAAAAACATTTCATTATTTAATCCTTATCATATATCCTTATCATATATCCTTTAGAACCGATTGTTCTTAATAAAAAACCTATTGAATAAAATACCGGTGTAAATGAATCCACTAACCATCTTTCAGGGTATTTACTTATAATTAATCTAAATGGGGATATAATAGTAAAAATTAGTAAAACCGATAGATATTTTAATAACAACCTAAGTTTAAATAATAATTTAATATTTATATTTCTTTCATATAATGCTTGTCCCGAAATATATGATCGGTAAAGACGATATTTAACGGACAATTTAGCATTGGGAATAAAATGGTATATTAGCAATTTCGGACAATAATACATTGTTTTACTATAAGCATTTTCCATCCAGATTCTTTCAAAAACCAATGTTTCCTCACCTACAGAAATAATATCGCCTTTCATTCCAACGTCTGTAGAAAAACCATGATATTTATATAAAACATCTTTTCGGAAAACCATGTTAGAACCTGAAAAAGATTCTCCTTTTATTAAATATCTTCCTTTATCTCCTAAATCAAATGACTCGTATTCATCCTTAAACCAATTTGGCTTATTCCCAACGTACTGAGGTAGTATTTTTCCACCAATTACTAAAGGTTTTGGAGATATTGAATCTATGCATTTTTGTATATATTTAATCCAATTGCCGTCCGCCCAAGCATCATCATCTAAATATGTTATATATTCTCCTTTTGATTCTTTTAATCCTCTGTTTCTTGCAAAACCCAACCCTTGCTTTTTTTCGAAAATTAATTTCATTTGAAATTCTGGGTTACTTTTTATTATTTTTTTTACAATATCAGGGGTTTTATCATTTGAATTGTTGTCAACGATAATCAACTCAAGAATCTTATAGTTAAGATTTTGATGTAAGATGCTTTTTATTGCGTTTGCAATATATTTTTCGCGGTTATAAGTACAGATAATAACTGATATCGTTATCATATATGAAGCTTTATGTGGCTTAATCGATATATTGAATGTCTTATTTTATTGAAGGTGTTATCTTCATTTGGAATATTGATCCATTCTGTAACACGTTTTCTAATCGATTCCTTCTCCGATTTATTAATATAGTTAGTCAGGAAGGGAAATATCTGATATTTATCTAGGATAAGATCTCTTGCATATTCAATTGCTTTTTTGTTTCTAATCCATAAGTTCGAATTTATAGTTTTTTTAATTATGCTAATTGCATTTGGATTATTTAAATCTATACTTACAAAAGACTCCTTTGGGAAATATTTAGTTAAATTTGTACATCCGTAATAGATTGGCATTGTACCGGATAGAAAACAATCCGCTAATTTTTCGCTCCAATAATCGGGTCCAGAATAATTCTCAAATATTAGTGAATAACGGTAGTGTGCCAATGCATCCCATTTATTCTTAACAGGTTTAAATCCGTATCCGAATAAATCAAAATCCATTTTTCCTGTTAGCGTTGTAAGGAATTTTAATCGCTGGCGGTGACCTGAAAAATTAGTTTTATTACTAATAATACAAGATAATATACGGTTCTTTAGAGGAGTAGAATTTTTTTTCATTTCGTCATAACTTTTTCCTATATGCCAGGCGATTGCACCGTGCGAATGAATATAGCGTGAATCTGTTAGATTTAGATTTGGCGTAAATACCTTTGCATAGATCGTATTGGTAAAAAGTTGTCGAACGCCAAAATATTCATTGGGTGGTTCCTGATGAATACACCAAAGATGATTTTGAGGACACTTAATCCGAATTGGCTTTGTAGTAAAATTTAGAACTACTGCATAGTCACACTTATGAATTTTCTCCTCAGTAAAATATGTATTTTTCCAAATACCCTTCCCTTCTGGAGTTTGGCGAAATAAATCGGGAAAATCCCAGTTTTTTATTATTCGTACGGTTTTCATACTTTTCGAAGTAATGCAAGAACCCCTCCTTGACTGCAGTATATTTTTTCTTCGTTTTTGACGTCGTTATAGAAACCCTTAATATTTTTAACTGCATGTTTTTTCTCTATATCTTTTCTCCTGCACTTTCGACCTAAATATGAATATTCCAAAACAATTGGTTTAAACCCTTTCGTAATCCTATTAAACCGTCCTCGATCATAAATCCGATGCAAATTATAAACTACTGTTGGATACCCGTAGGGAACAGTTAATACTACGTATCCCCCTGGTTTCAACACTCGATAGACTTCCTGCATAGCTTTTATATCTCCATTTATGTCTATGGGGTCACCGTATCTACCCAAACCGACATGCTCAAGCATTGATATCATAGAAACAACATCGGCATAATTAGATTGTAATTTTGTATCCATGCTATTCCCCGTAACATATTTGATTCCAAATTTTGATTTTCTAGGAAAATCGATAACATCCACTGAAGTAATCTGAGATTCTGGCAACTCAAGAAGTGCAGAGGTGATTGTAGAGTAACTGAATCCTCCACCCATATCTACGATGATATTCTTTTTTATATTTTTCCTGGCAAGACATCTAGCAAGATAGGCATATTCAAACTTACGCAAATGATCATCCCTAAAACGATCCTCTAAATACCTCACGACTTTCTCAATAGAGATTTTTCCATTTCGGTTCTTTATTAATCCACTGATATACTCAATTTCTTTGTCATTTGGATTTATCAAGTATTTCAAATATATTTTCCTCAATAAGGAATAACCATAATTTAATATAGCGTTATGAAAATATCGGCTTTCATCAATAAAATTGATAAACAATTCTGCCTTATTCTCATTACTGTAGTCTTTTATAAAATCTTCAGGTTTAATTACGGGTTTATTGATCATATATCACCTTTTTTTGCAGCTATATACATTTGATCACCAGTAAACGGGTAACCGATGTGAAATTTTGATATTAGGAAATTGACTGAATTATAAATGTTATTCGCTAGAGTATGAACATTTCCCCATTTCCATCTCAATTTGTACCCTAAGGGCACTATAGTAACGTCAAGAACTTTAAAACCACACTTTTCCAATACATACTGTATTCCTCTAGGACTAAAATGTGTGTAATGTTCATTCGGCATCCAACCTTCCCAATATTTTCCCAATAATTTCGGAATTGAACCTGTATAATTTGTTTGACTTAAAAACATATAACCATCATTTGCTAGTAATTCTCTGCAAATTTTTAGGAAATCGTTGGGATCTTCTACATGTTCGAGAACGTGTGAAGCAGAAATAATATTAAAATATTTTGTCCTAAATAAATTATCTTTTAATAAACTACGTGTTACTTTTAATCCTTTTGATCGGCAATAACTCACAGCACTCTTAGATGGCTCTATTCCTTCAGCCTGAAAGCCACATCTTTGTGCCTCTTCCAACAGAAAACCCCCGCCAGTACCAATATCTAATAGTCTACCGTGTTTAATTATTGTTCTGATATATTTAATTATTGGCTTCGAATAAGTTCTAAATAATTCGACATCATTTTTACCTCCTAAGAAGAAATCATTATCTGCGTAACTTACTTTTGGATGAGGAATCGTAATGGCATTTGAGCATTTTCTACAAATGTAAATTGATTTTCCTCTTATAGGCTTCAGTAAAAAAATTAGTTTTTGAGAATTGCATATAGTACATCGTTTTATATTATTCATTGTCGATTAAATACAATTATTAATAGGTCAGTAAAACCATACGTTTCTTAGTATTAGAATAATTATTCTTAATTAATAATAAGGTTACCAATATTTTATCTAGACCATGGCTACAGAGAATTAATTTAAATTTGGATAGATTTAACAATGAACGATTGACCTCAGATGCTTTAGAATAACACTTCTTAGCACCTTCTAAGGATCTTCGCAATAAGGCTTGATCACCCAACCATTCATAAGTAAGAGCGTATCTATTATTGTTAAATAATATCTTCCATTGTTTAGGAAAGAAGATAGAAATATCATAATTATTAATTATATATTCATAAAAATAATCTAAACCCGCAGTCAAAGCAGGATAATTCATTCTGCTTCCTTGTTTATTATGATGCCTACTTTTAATTAATTTATCCTTTAAAAAATAGATTGGGTATTTACTTATTAGTCTCAACCACATTTCAGCGTCTTGAGTTGTCTTATTCTTAATATCGAATAAACCAATTTTTTTAAAGCAATTTTTATGGAATAATATTGCTGACCCGTTAATCCATATTTTAAATATATCTCTCGCTTCATCCAAAACCACTTTTGACGTATTTCTATATTCACCGACTATTTTTCCTGACTTATTGATATAATCAAAATTTCCAGTGACAGCACTGTATTTCGGATTATTAATAATATAATCAAGTTGTTTTTGTATTTTATACGGATAAAACACATCATCGTGACTTAACCACGAAAAATATTCACCTTTCATCTTCTGAATACCGAGATTTAAAGCACTAGATACGCCGCCGTTATTTTTCTTATAGTAGCGTATCGTTTTTCCGTATGAATAGGCTATTTTTTCTGTTTTTCCGCCATCAGTGGAACCGTCATTTATGACTATTACCTCAATATTTTCATATGTTTGATTTAAGACACTATCAACCGCTTCTCTCAAATAGTCAGAACCGTTATAGACGGGAATCACAACCGATACTTTTGGTTTGAATTTCATAATCTGATATAAACGATATTAATATTACCCATATTTTACGCCTTAATCTGGCTACTTACTATTCCAAATAATAGTCCTAGCAAAGTCACAAAAAACTATTAGGATATTAAGATATAGCCTGTGTCGTAAAATAAATTTTAACTCTTTCATCTGTTATAATCGACTTACCTTTTTTTAAAGGTATTAATATCGTTATGCCCCACACTTTGAAAGCTTTTTCCGCTTTGACTTTTATCAGAAAATTATCTATTCCGAATATTTTTATATTCATTCTACTTGTTCGTTTAATTTTTATATTTACCTATTCCCCAAACTTGGCGATGGATGCCATCAGCTATTTCAGACTGATGGTAGAGGGCAAATCAAACCTTATTCACGCACCGGGTTATCCTTTTCTCTTAGGTTTTCCTTGGAGAAATATCATCGGGAGTTATATTATCAGACATTATCCTTTTATTTTTCTTTATACCCTTATTATTTTTCAGCACCTCTTAAACATAATTACCATCGGAGTTTTATACCAAATGATTAAAAATATTTACAATAAAGGTGCCGCCTTAGTGTTTGTATTATTTTACGGATTGGATTGGAGCGTAATGGCATGTACTTCAATAGTATATCCCGAGTGGTTTCAGTCATCTTTATGTGTGTTATCTTTTTGTCTAATATATTACGCCTATAAGGCAAAATATTTCCCCATAAAGACAACACTCTATTCTATTTCAGCAGTTATATTTTCGTGGTCTTTTCTTGTTAAATATAACGTATTGTTTATGGGTATACTATTTTTATTGGCATTTTTATTTGAGACAATTAATATTCGAAATAGATTGATATGTTTTGGTTTGTCTTTGTTTTCCGGTTTATCTATTATTTTCCTATTTATAATACTCGTTCATAAGCCTTCGACGGGAACTTACTCTTTATCTTATGATAAGTCTTGGGTTCTTTTAGGAAAAATTGAATATTTTATTCCTGATGGCAAATTACTTCCTTCTAACGGTATAAATACAAAACGACTTCTTATACTTAATTCCTTACTTCCATGGGATAATAAAGGGGTTGGTCCTGTAGGAAATATTGATTATGTATCCCCCTCGATACGAAAACCATACAGGGATAAATATCTATACATTTTAACTGCGGATAATAATACTCTAGATAAATTACTTCAAAACGTAGAAATTCCAGAAAAATATAATTTTGCAACCGCTTTTAGTCCAGTTTCCGACTATTTAGGGATGAAGGAAAGCAATGAATTAGGCATACAGGTTTATATAGAGTCTATTAAAGCGTATCCATTAGCTTTCTCACGACATGTTATTGAATGGACAATAAACAACTTAACAAGAATAGAGCCCTATTCTTTTATTCCGATAAATATCGTCGATTCGAAAATGACTCCGTTAGGTTATGGTTTTTCTGATATAGATCTTGCCGATGGAAAGAGTTTTATAAAAGTGATTCCTACAAAATTAGGTTTTGGTTTTGTAACTTTTAGTAAGGAGAATTATCCTGTTTTTGCTACCTATGACAACCCTTACGGATATTACGTCTGGCTTCCAGGTGCATATCTATTTTCATTTATTATTCGAACTTTTACTCTACCTCCGCCTTTAATTTCTATAGTGATATTCTTAGGTTTTATATATTATTTTATACAAATACTAAGAGGAAAAAGAGATGAGAGACTTATTATTTATCTCTCTATAACTCTCTTGCTTATCGGATTTATTGTATTCTCAAATATGATCAAAAAGTTTCGGTGGGAAAAAGAACTCCAGCTTGTATTACCTTTTGTTTATAGCTTATTTAGTATAAGTTTTATTACGCTAATTCAGTTTATTAAGAAACTACTTTTTCCACATAGGAGTTTTAATGCACGACTACCGCATTTAATATAAGATTTGATTTATTCTTTCGATATCATCTTTACTATTTTTGAATAATAATCATAAGCGAAAAAATACAATCGAAATAGGGCATACTAATTATTTAAGTCTATTTATTAAAATTATCCCGATTTTAAGGTATAATCTATAGGAACTATGACCAACACAAAAACCAAACTTATTGACGGAAACACATTTGTCGACGATCGAGGAATCATTAAATCTGTAAACAATTTCGAATTTGATAACGTTAAAAGATTTTATCATGTCGAAAATTACCAAAAAAATATCATCAGAGCATTTCACGGTCACCTTAAGGAGGGAAAATATGTATATGTTCCAAAAGGATCAGCTCTTATATGTGTGGCACGAATCGGTAATAATATTAAGTTACCTCAAAAAAAAGATCCGGTTGAAAGGATAGTTCTTTCATCACAACAAAGCCAAATTTTATATATTCCACCAGGATACGCAAACGGGTTTAAATCCTTAGAAGACGATACAATCATTTTGTTTTTTTCGACCTCCAGATTAAGAGAATCAAAAAACGATGATTACCGTTATCCGTACGATTATTGGGGTAAGGAGATTTGGGATACTGTGAATAGATGAGATAAAACATGAAAAAAAGTATCCTCATACTTGGTAAATCGGGAATGCTTGGTTCGATGGTTTATCATTATCTTTCCCGTAATCCTAATTTCGTCATCTTCGGAACAGAAAAGTCATCTCAGATTAAATCAAATAGTAAGATATTATTTTTTGACGCAGTAGACTTCTTACGTGATAAGAAGAATTTTTCTTTTTTGAATAACTATGATTATATTATTAATTGCATAGGAATAATAAAACCGTATTGCCAGGATAATGACCCGGAAGGAGTTGTAAAAGCTATTCAGGTAAATGCACTGTTTCCTCATGAATTATCATCTTTTTGTCCAAAGATTAATATAATTCAGATTGCTACTGACTGCGTTTTTTCTGGAAAAGAAGGAAAATCTAAAGAAAACAAACCACACGATCCTCTCGATGTTTATGGTAAGACAAAAAGTCTTGGAGAAGTCCACAAAAATAATTTCCTAAATCTTCGCTGCTCAATAATTGGACCAGAAAACAAACATAAAAAGAGCTTACTTGAATGGTTTTTAGGCCAAAAAGAAAATTCAGTACTTAAAGGATTTACTCATCACTATTGGAATGGCATCACTACATTACAATTTGCTAAGGTGTGTGAAAAAATTATTTCCCAAAATATATTTAGTGAGATGATTAAAATACAGCATACTCACCATGTAGTTATTAACAACACTGTTACAAAATATGAGTTATTAAATATTTTTAAAACAATTTTTCATAAAAAGGTAAAAATCGTTAAAGTAAACGATATAGGTCCAAAAACAGACAGATCGTTATCTTCTCTATATTCAACGATAAATCCGGAAAATACACTCATCCCCATGAAGAAAGCCATAGGCGATCTCTCTGATTATATCGATAGATATAATTATTATGAAAGACAATAACCTTAAACAAATTGCGGTAATCTTAGGAATAAGACCTGATATTATTAGAGCCTCCCAAATAATTAAATTGCTAAAAGCTGACAAAAGGATTAACACTGTTTTTATCTGGTCTGGACAACATTACTCAGATAATCTTAAGGATATATTTTTCCGTGAGTTTGAAGTACCAAAACCGGATGTTGAACTTGATTGTAAAGGCGAAAGCGATGCCCAAATCACTTCACAGCTCATTAGTAAACTGAATGAAGTATTCCTTCAAGTACATCCAGAAGCGGCAATTTTTTTAGGAGATACAAATACTGTCATAGGGTGCCTTGCTGCTGCTCAACTCAATATACCTATTATTCATATCGAAGGTTGTATGCGTTCATACGACTGGAGAATGCCAGAAGAAAAGAACAGAACAATAATTGACCATTTATCAGATATTATCTATACATATCTTAAAGAATATAAAGAACAGGGGATAAAAGAGGGTTTAAATCCACAGAACATCATGGTCGTAGGAAATCCGATTGTTGATATAATTAATACCTTTTTTTTAGGTAAAAATCACAACTCAAATATAGATGCAAAACAACTGGCAGAAAAAGGGCTTACTAAGAATTCTTTTTATTTAATGACTTGCCACCGAAGGGAAAATGTCCATGATGAAAAATCTTTTTCTGCAATAATTGAACTAGCGTCCCAAGCTCCCTACCCAGTCTACTTTCCCGCAAGCTACCGAACACAAAAAATAATTAAAGAAATGAAAATCGAACTTCCGAAAAGTATTATACAAGTAGATCCGATCGGATATAAGGAATTTATGTTATTAATGACCAACTC
>JBAYGQ010000035.1:0-10486 GCA_041666585.1 Bacteroidota bacterium | reverse complement strand
TTGGCTTCAGCCATTCTATGAACATCATCTCTTTTTTTACATGATGCGCCTTCACCGTTAGAAGCGGCGATTAATTCGGCGGCTAATTTCTGTGCCATGGATTTATCTCTGCGTGCTCTTGCATAAGATTTAATCCAGCGTATTGCCAGGGCTATTCTGCGGTCTTCGCGTACTTCTACCGGAACCTGATAAGTAGCACCGCCGACCCTGCGTGAGCGAACTTCGAGTACAGGGGCTACATTCGATAAAGCCTTCTTGAAAACTTCCATCGGTTCCGTTTTCGTTCTCTGCCCGATAATATCGAAAGCACTGTACACTACGTTGCGTGCCGTGCTTTTCTTACCCTGATACATTACGTTATTTATAAACCTGGAAACAATTACATCATTGAATTTCGGATCCGGTTCTAAACGTCTTTTTTCAGCTCTTTTCTTTCTCATTGCAATTTATTACTTGTTTTTAAAATTTCTGTTTTAAGATGTTTTTTTCGGGCGTTTTGCACCGTATTTAGAACGTCCCTGTCTTCTGCCGTCAACGCCCTGAGTATCAGCTACTCCGCGTAAAATGTGATAGCGCACACCGGGTAAATCTTTTACTCTGCCGCCGCGTATATATACAATTGAGTGCTCCTGTAAATTATGACCTTCGCCCGGTATATACGAGGTTACTTCCACTCCGTGCGATAATCTTACACGTGCAACTTTCCTTAAAGCTGAATTCGGCTTTTTAGGAGTAGTTGTATATACTCTCGTACAGACACCGCGTCTCTGCGGGCATGAATCTAAAGCAGGTGATTTACTTTTAGTAACCACTTTCTTTCTTGGTTTCCTTATTAACTGACTTATCGTTGGCACTCAAATTCTCCGTTTATTACTTTAATAATTTTTGAAACGATAGAGCTTACAAAAATAGGAGATTTGTATAAATAAAAAAAGAAATATTTTTATTTTTTTTCAAAATCGCTGTTTTTTGCAAAATTTCCCACATTTATTTTTTTTTAGAATTTTCTTTATTTTCAATCGTTTGTAATTGCAAATTTAATGTGGATAATTTTTACCCCTTAAATATCATAAGTTTACAAGTTGTCAACATTCAAAGGGACACAAAAATACAAACTTTTGGCATTTAATTTGCATAAAAATCACAATTTTTTCAAAAAAATAATTTCCTTATCTTTGTTTTCTTTTATAATCAATGTTTAGTAAAGGATTAATATGTCCGTAAGAGTTAGATTCGCACCTTCGCCGACAGGTTCTCTGCATATAGGAGGATTAAGGACTGCATTATACAATTATTTATTTGCAAAGCATAACAATGGCGCCTGCATTCTGCGTATAGAAGACACAGACCGCACCCGCTTAGTAGCCGACGCCGCTGAGAATCTTATCAGTTCTCTGAAATGGGCAGGCATTGAATTCGACGAAAGTCCCGTTGCAGGTGGTGAGTTTGGTCCTTATGTACAGTCCGAAAGACTTGATATTTATAAAAAATATGTGCAGATATTACTCGAAAACCGCACTGCTTACTATGCTTTCGATACTTCAGAAGAAATCGAAGCTATGCGGGCGAGACTCAAAGAAGCAGGTGCAGACCCGAAATACGACAGAAACAGTATGCGCAATCAGCTTACAATAGGTGATGAGGAGACAAATAAATTATTAGCACTAAACACTCCCTACGTAATCAGACTCGCAGTTCCCGACAAGGAAGTAAAGTTTACCGATATTATACGCGGTGAAGTAATTATACACGGCAGGGATATTGACGATCAGGTACTGCTCAAATCAGACGGATTCCCGACTTATCACCTTGCGAATGTTTTAGATGATTATTTGATGAAGATTTCGCATGTTATACGCGGTGAAGAGTGGCTCCCCTCCACACCTAAACATGTTTTGCTTTATGAAGCTTTCGGATGGGAAATGCCTCAGTTTGCACATCTTCCCTTGCTGTTGAATCCCGATAAATCTAAATTAAGCAAGCGTCAGGGCAGTGTCTCGGTGGAAGAATTTATCTTCGAAGGCTATTTCCGCGAAGCTCTCGTGAATTTCGTGGCACTTCTCGGCTGGAATCCCACTGCCGACAGAGAGATTTTTTCGATGCAGGAACTGATTGACAGCTTCAATCTTGAGAAAGTCAATAAGGGCGGTGCTGTTTTCGACAAAACTAAGCTTGAATGGATGAATTTCCAATATATGAAATCAATTGACGAAAACGAACTTGCCGTTAGACTTATGCCGACTTTGGAGCAAAAGGGATATAATTATTTTGACATTACCTATATATCAAAGGTTATAGTTCTTTTACGAGAACGCGTAAAATTCCTGCACGAAATTCCTGATTTCGGCAGCTATATGTTTTCTGCTCCCAAAGAATTTGACAGCGATTACAAAAACAAATACTGGACTGACGATACACAAGTATTATTACAGGGTTTGCTCGCAGAATATAAATCTATGAATGAATTTTCGCATGATTCAATAAACGAAGTAACTAAAAAATACGTCGAAGACAAGGGGCTTAAACTTAAACAGATTATTCATCCCGTCAGATTAATTATTACCGGCGTATCGGCAGGTGCCGGAATGTTCGAAACTATGGAGGTTCTGGGTAAAGATGAGTGCATTAAACGATTTGAATATTTTCTTGAACATCATTCTTAATCTTGTTCAAAAGACAGCCAAAGCATTTTTGTCAAAAAAATATATACTGAGCAAAAATTTCATTCTGTTGATTTTTTTCAGTTCCCTTATAATCAGTAGTTGTGAGCATGCGAAACCGAGATGCTATGATAATACTACTAAAAGCCTTATTATAAGATGGGGCGAATACTATAAGAAACCGGATTTATTCAAAGGTTATCAGATAGATGCACTCGGAAAGTTGTCAGCTATCCATAAAACCGGTAAAGATAAAAACTATACAACTGAAGAAATTGGTTTTACGAACGCTGACAGATATTGCTACGCCCGCGGTATGTTGCAATTCTTATTTATCAGAAGTCAAACCATAAACGAACCCGGTGACACAGTACGTTTTATTGAATACTTCAATCCTGAGAGAAATTCAAATCCACGTGCTGTTTGGAATTCACGATACAAAACTTTCGGCTCGGAAGGACATCGCGATGCTTACGATTCCTTGCAGGCATTAGTCCCGAAAAAGAAGTAGAGTTCAAAAATATTTTATAAATATATTTGAGTTTACTATGAAAACAAGATTTTTACTTTTGTCAATCATTGTGTTAGCTTTTTTGTTTAGTTGTAATACAGATAATTCAACTAATCTTATGCAGGGAAATCCAACATACGTTACAATAGGATCTTATACTTGGATGGTAAAGAACCTTGATGTTGACCATTACAGAAATGGAGACCTAATCCCACAGGAAACTGATCCTGAGAAATGGAGTATCGGAGGCACAGGTGCATGGTGTTATTACAACAATGACAGTGCAAATGGAGTTATTTACGGCAAATTATATAATTTTTGGGCTATAAGAGATCCACGAGGTTTAGCACCAAAAGGCTGGCATATTTCAAGTGATTCAGAATGGATAAATTTATCCGACTATCTTGGAGCAAACGGGCTCGGCGGTAAGCTAAAAGAAGCTGGACTCAATCATTGGTTAAGCCCGAATGAAGGAGCAACAAATTCAAGTGGCTTTTCTGCTCTTCCCGGTGGTTGTAGAGGAGATGACGGAAGATTTATCGTTTTAGGAACAAATGGTGCTTGGTGGACTTCTACGATTGGAAATCATCCCTTTCTAGTTTGGGCTTGGAGTCTGAGCTACAATTCCAGTGAAATCCTAAGAAGTGAAATAAAGTATTCAGCCGGCTATTCTGTTCGTTGTGTCAAGGATAGATGATTATTCGGAAAAGCAATAAACAAAAGTCTTTTTTTTCATTGTAGATTTGATTTAATTTGCAATGAGTATTTGAATTATTAAATCTATCTTAATTATTTTGGAGATACTATGAAATACTATATATTAGAATTATCGTTGTTTGCATTAGCTTTATTGTTCAGTTCATGCAATAATGATACAACGAATCCAACTCAGAACAATTCCACAACAATAATCCTTGGCACTCAAGTTTGGACTGTCAAGAATCTGGATGTTGTAAGATACAGAAACGGAGATATAATACCAGAGGTCAGAGATTCAGCCCAATGGATAAATCTAACCACAGGCGCCTGGTGCTATTACAACAATGATTCCACATTAGGTGCTGTCTATGGCAGATTATATAACTGGTATGCCGTTACAGACCCACGCGGCTTAGCACCGGAAGGATGGCATATACCTACCGATGGGGAATGGACTACACTAACGAACAATCTTGGAGGCGAAACTGTTGCAGGTGGTAAATTGAAAGAGAAAGGAACAGTACATTGGTTAAGTCCCAACATTGTCGTCCCGAATGAAAGCGGTTTCAAGGCTCTTCCCGGTGGCTGGCGCAATTATAACGGAACTTTCGAAATTATCGGAACATGCAGCGGTTGGTGGTCTTCTTCGGAATTTTCATCAGCTCATGCCTGGACCTGTCTATTGTATTACAACAACTCTATTGCGTACAGATTCAGCAACCTAAAGGAAGCAGGTTATTCGGTTCGTTGTATAAAAGATTAACAGACTAATTTGGAAAAGCAAAAACATTTGAGTAATTTAAAAGATATTTGTAATTATTTTTTTATGCACTAACTTTGTATTTTCTGAAATAATTTATTAGAACAGTAAATTTTTAACAAATTTGCACTTTAGATTATACAGAAGATATGTTAAAAATAGTTGATGAGATTAGGAAATGGTTACTCAGCAAGATGCAATAGAAATGTCCCGACGATTTCTTTCTGAATTGTCGGCAAAAGGTATTGACATTAAAAAAGCATATTTATTCGGTTCGTATGCAAGGAATCAACAACGCGATTATTCGGATATTGATCTGGCTATTGTCGGAGACAATTTTCTCGGAGTAGGACCTGAAGATATTAAGCTGTTTCTCGGCACACTTGTTGATTTCAAGATGATTCATGCAAAAACTTATGCTACTGCCGATTTTGAGGAAGGAGACCCCTTCTTAGAAGAAATTATTAAAACGGGATTTGAAATAAAGTTCAGTTAAAAAATTATCGAAAAAATAAATATATAAATGATCAATTAATTGATACAAAATTAAATCAGGCATTACAATATGAAAATTCTAATTGTTGACGACAATGTTGATTTCTGCTCGACTCTTGCCGATATTATCGGCTCTTTCGGTTACGAAACGCACCAGTTGCACGACCCCGAAGTTACGCTTAGTTTTCTTGAGAAATACCATACGCGTATTTCTACAATCCTGCTCGATATTGAGTTCGGTCCCGATGCCAAACTGAACGGCATTGACCTGTTGGAGCGGTTCCGCAGGCTCTACCCTTCTATTCCGATTATTATGATTTCCGGCAAAGGCACTATCGAAGCCGCCGTTAAAGCCACTAAACTGGGTGCAATTAACTTTGTAGAAAAAAGTATTATCAGTAAAGAAAAAATTAAAGAAATTATTTCAGCCGCATTGGAGCGTTCCGGCATTGAAGGTGAAGCCAAAGAAATTATGAATTTCCTAGCTATGAACGGCATTATCGGAAGAAGTAAACCGATGATTGAACTCGGCGACAGCATCATCCGTTTCGGAAGAACCGACCTTAATGTTCTTATCTCAGGTGAAACCGGTACCGGCAAGAAGCTTGTTGCCAAGGCTCTGCACTCTGTAAGCAGAAGAGCAAAGTCGCCTTTTATCACTGTTGATATACCAAACATACCGAGAGAACTTTTCCAAAGTGAACTTTTCGGATATAATAAAGGTTCGTTTACCGGTGCGGGAGACACAAGAAAAGGACTGTTTCAGCATGCTAACAAAGGTACTCTCTTTCTGGACGAAATCGGAGATTTATCGCTCGAACTGCAGTCCAGCCTTTTCATTCCGATTGAAGAAAAGTTAATAAGAAAAGTAGGCTCCTCGGAAAATGAAGATATTGATGTACGTTTTATTTCTGCTACTGATCGCGACCTGATTTATGCAATGAAAGAAGCAAGATTCCGCGAGCAGTTGTACCACCGTCTCCGCGAATGTGAAATTCATATCCCGCCTCTGAATGACCGTCGTTCCGACATTCCGGATATAGTTGACTACTATACAAAATCACATAACGAAACATACAGCGAAATGAAAAACTTTTCGCCCTCCTCTATGGAATTTCTGCAGGAGCAGGACTGGCCCGGCAATGTCCGCGAATTAGCCAGTATTGTAAGACTTTCTCTCCAGACTGTAACGCACGACCACGTGGAAATTGCCGATTTGCACAGAATTCTTTCTACCACACAAAGCTCCAGACCGGCTAACACTAAGGAAAATCTGATTTCGCAGGACAGAACTCTGAAAGAAGATTTAGCGCAGGTGGATAAGAAAAAAATCGAAGCCACTCTCGAACGTTGCAACGGCAACGTAAGCAAAGCCGCCGCACTGCTTGGAATCAGCAGGGAGACACTGCATAATAAAATCCGCCGATACGAAATAAATTCACAACTATACAGAGTAAAGAAAACAAAAGGACGCATAAACGAATAATAATTTTGAGTTATGAATTATGAATTGAAGAGAGAGAGTAAAGTGTCATTCCCGCGAAAGCGAGAATCCATCTTCAGTTCTTTTTTCTATTTTCTTTCTTCTATTTTATAAAACTGTGCCGGGGGTTGTTTCTAGAGTTCATAAAGTTTGTAAAGTAAGAGCAGATGCGTCATTCCGGCTTGTCCGGAATCTTCTTTGAAATATGCAAAGTTCGTAAAGTTGAGGTTTTACTTTAAGGTTTTCTTAGTCATTCTGAATTTATTTCAGAATCCAAAAGACCCATGAATACTTGATTCTGAAACAAGTTCGGGATGACATTTTTTAAAAATAAATTGTTTTTAAAGTGGAAAAATATTTTGAAAATAAATAAAAGGATTTGAAATGAAAAAGCTTTATGTAATTTTATTTGTAATAAGTTCTTTTATACCTGCCTATGCACAGTCAATACCTGTAAAAATCCTTGGCTTAGGAACATTACGACAAGTTATATACAGTCCTGATGGAACCAAACTGGCATCATGTGGAGCAGGGGGAATTTTTATTTGGGATGTGGCAAGCGGAGATACAATTTTAAGTATAAGAGAGGATATAGGATATATTTATTGTATTGCATTCAGCCCGGATGGTACTGAAATAGCCGGAGGAGGAGATAGTACAATAAAAATATGGAATGCAAATACCGGATTTGAAATCAAATCTATTGGAGCGCATATATTTTTTGTTCTCAGTGTCAATTATAGCCCGGATGGAAACAAAATAGCAAGTGGAAGTGCTGATAACAAAATCACTTTATGGGATGCAAACTCAGGTGAAGAAATACGAACTATTTTGGAAGATTCTTTTGCACAAGCTAGTGTAAATATTTGTTTCAGTCCTGATGGTAGTAAATTAGTAAGTAGGGTTGACAGTACAATAACATTATGGAATATTAATACAGGTGAGGAAATTAAAACTTTTCTTGCACACAATATGTTTGTTACGAGCGTTTGTTTCAGTCCTGATGGAAATAAATTAGCTAGTGGGTATTTTGAAGGTATAATTAAATTATGGGATTTAAGCACAGGAGATGAATTGAGAACTTTTTCAGGACACACTTCATCAATTAATTCTATCAAGTTCAGTCCTGACGGCAGTAAAATTGTAAGTGGAAGTGCAGATAATTCCATTAAACTTTGGAATGTAAATTCAAGTACAGATTTCAAAACTCTCACAGGTCATGCTGCGCAAGTATATAGCGTAGATTTCAGCCCGGACGGTAGCAAAGTTGCCAGTGGTAGCTTTGATAATGCTATTAAACTTTGGGATGTAATTTCAGGTATAGAAATCAAAACTTTTGCTGGGCACACTTCGAGGATTAATGTTGCTAAGTTCAGTCCTGACGGCAGTAAAATAGCAAGTGGTGGCTGGGATAATACAATAAAGTTCTGGGATGAAAACACAGGTTCAGTAATGAGAATTATTGATGGGCATTCATCATTTGTAAAAAGCGTATGTTTCAGCCCGGATGGAAGCATATTAGCAAGTGGGAGCAGTGATAGTACAGCAAAGTTATGGGATGCATATACAGGTTCAGAATTACAAATACTTAGAGGCCATTCTGATTTGGTTAATTGTGTAGATTTTAATCCAGACGGCAATGTATTGATAACCGGAAGCGGAGATAAAACCTTAAAACTTTGGGATGTTGTTTCTGGTATGCTAATCAAGACTTTTTCAGGACATACTGATGATGTTACGAGCGTATGTTTCAGCCCTGATGGTAGTAAATTGGCTAGTGGGAGCCGTGATAGTACAGTAAAGTTATGGGATGTCGCTATAGGTACATTAATAAAAACTTTTTCAGGACATACTTTTTCGATTAATAGCGTATGTTTCAGCCCTGATGGTAGTAAATTAGCGAGTGGAAGTGGAGATCAAACTATTAAATTATGGGATGTCAATTCAGGTGCAGAAATCAAAACTCTTACTGGACATTCTAGAGCTGTTATGAGTATTAATTTCAGTCCTGACGGCAGCTTATTTGCCAGTGGTAGCTATGATAAAACTATAAAACTTTGGGAGGCAAATACAGGTGCAGAAATCAAAACTCTTACTGGACATACATCGTATGTTTATAGCGTCGATTTCAGCCCTGACGGTAGCAAAATAGCAAGCGGAAGTGCAGATGGCACAATTAGAATTTGGGACATTTCAGGTATTTCTTCAGTTGGAGATTTTTCCGGTTCTGATAACAAAGATAATGTCTATATTTATCCCAATCCTGCAATCAACACATTCAGACTAAAATTTAACAACGATGTTGAAACTCTGGTACAGCTTAGCATTTATGATTATCTGGGTAAAGAAGTGTTGTCTTTATCCGAGCCTTGTCTTGCAGGTGCTAATGAGAAAACCGTTGATTGTAGCCGACTTTCAACAGGCTACTATCTTGTTAAGGTGCGTTGCGGTGCTATTGTGCAGACGCAGAGTTTGGTTATTATTAAGTGAGTCTGAACCTTGATTTTCAAGATTGAAGGATTACCTTGATTTAAGAGAATGCAAAATTGGGTTGTCTGAATAACCGATTTAGCAAATTTTAGGATTGCACGGAATTTAAAAGTTATGAAGAAGGAAATAATAAAAAATAAACCTGAAAGCCGGATTGTTATTTATCAGACTGAAGACGGAGCTACTAAGCTTGATGTTCGGCTTGATAATGAAACCGTCTGGCTTTCGCAAAAGATGATGGCTGAGTTGTTTCAATCAACTCCTCAAAACATTACTATTCATCTTAGAAACATCTATAATGAAGGTGAATTAGTAGAAGATTCAACTTGTAAGGATTTCTTACAAGTTCAAAAAGAAGGTTACAGATATGTTGAACGCAATCAGAAATTTTACAATCTTGATGCAATTATATCAGTAGGTTATAGAATAAAATCTTCAATAGCTACGCATTTTCGGCAGTGGGCGACACAAAGACTTAGAGAATATATAATAAAAGGTTTCGTTCTTGATGACGAAAGGCTGAAAAATCCTGACCTTCCTTTTGATTATTTTGAAGAACTTCTTAGACGCATTCAGGATATACGGACTTCTGAGCGGCGTTTCTACCAAAAAATAACAGATATTTACTCTTCAAGTGTAGATTATGACCCGACATTAGAAATTAGTATAAACTTTTTTAAAACTGTTCAAAACAAAATGCACTGGGCGATTACAGGTAAAACTGCCGCAGAAATCATCTTTGAAAGAGCTGATAGTAAAAAAATAAATATGGGTCTTACGAATTGGAGAGGAACAAAAGTAAGAAAACAAGACGTAGAAATCGCAAAAAATTATCTTTCTGAAGATGAGCTTCTGACTTTAAATAACCTGACCGAACAATATTTAGTGTTTGCAGAAGGACAGGCTTTGAGAAGAATACCAATGTATATGAAAGATTGGATTGCTAAATTAGATGCTTTTTTGAATCTGAATGACAGAGATATACTAACAACTGCAGGAAAAATATCTAATGAATTAGCATTAGAGCATGCACATCAAGAATATGAGGGATATAATTTATCCCGGATATTAGAGGAAGACAAGTTGGAAACCGATTTTGATAAAACCTTGAAACTGCTTAAATCCAGAAAAAAAAAGTAAAAGTGAGTGTATATTGAGTTATGGATTATGTTGTCTGAACCTTGATTTACAAGATTGAAGGATTAGTAGGATTTGTTTTTTGTATTAATTAAGGCAATCAGGTAAATCATGTGAATCATGGTTCAGACAGTTTTTAAAAGTAGAAATGAAAAAAGAACCTGAAACAAGTTCAGGATGACAGTCTTAAATTATTTTTCATTTTTCACTATTCACTCAAAGAGACAACCTCTTTGAAAATGTGTAATGTA
>JBAYGQ010000034.1:0-10593 GCA_041666585.1 Bacteroidota bacterium | reverse complement strand
TCACTCAAACAAAAAAATCAATTCAATTATACGGACCGATAAAAGGATACGAACCTGTAAGCTCTGAAATAGTTACCGAATCATTGGTAAGGTTGAGATATTTTTCTCTGCATACAGACTTCCCAATGCGCTGGATTTTCACTTTCTATAAATCTCCCAGCCGTGGTTGGATTGTAATTAATATTAAATTCGATGATTTATCCGAAACCTTTTTTACAGACCAGTAAAGCATTTTAACAAATTTGATATATGCAAAAGCCCTGAAATAATCAGGGCTTTTATTTTTTATAATTAATAATTCTTGCATAAAACAAAAAAATCCCGCAATTTTGTAATCTATAAAAATACCAAGGTGGGCTCGCATAATGGTATTGCAGCGGTCTTGAAAACCGCCGGGAGTCATCCTGTGGGGGTTCGAGTCCCTCGCCCACCGCAAAAAAACCTTATGAATAACTTGTTTTCATAAGGTTTTTTCAATTTATTAAATACTATTATCAAATAAATAGTAAAAAGATTTTAATAAATAATGCTGATAATAAAGCTGAAAAAGGAATAGTCAGGAACCATGCAATTACTATCTTTGATGCTACAATCCATTTGACATTTGAAGCATGAGTAGTGGATGCAACACCAACTATTGCTCCTGCAATAGTATGTGTAGTTGAAACAGGTATCCCGAGATGAGTTGCTAAAAAGATTGTTGCTGCGCCTGCTGTTTCTGCACAAAACCCATGAATAGGTTTAAGTTTTGATAATTTCATACCCATCGTTTTTACTATTCTCCAACCACCCATAGCTGTACCTATTGCCATAGCCAAATGGCAGGATAAAATTATCCATAAGGTATTAGTATGAGTTAAAGAAAGTTTTACATCAGGAGCGAAAACACCAACCGCAACAAGCAGAGCAACTATTATTCCCATTGTTTTTTGTGCATCATTTCCTCCGTGACCAAGTGAATATAAAGCGGCTGAAACTAACTGTCCTTTACGGAAAAATGAATCAACTTTTGAAGGAGCCCATTTCCTAAAAATCCAATAAACAATAATCATAATTAAAAACCCCCCGATAACACCTATTATCGGAGCTAATGGAATAAAAGCCAGGGTTTCAATTAATTTTTCCCAACGAATAACTCCAATTCCCTGATAAGCAATTCCTGCACCTGAGAGTCCCCCGATTAAAGCATGAGATGAAGAAGTAGGCAGACCAAACCACCATGTAATCAGGTCCCAGATAATAGCTCCCAGCAAACCTGCAAAAACTACATACATAAAAACAGGGTCGGAAGAATTAATTTTAACAATTTTTGCGATTGTGTCGGCTACTTTTGGAGCAAAAATAAACATTGCGACAAAATTAAAAAAAGCCGCCCAAAGAACTGCAAAACGAGGTGAAAGTACGCGTGTAGATACGACTGTTGCAATAGAATTAGCCGCATCGTGGAAACCGTTTATTACATCAAATATCAAAGCGATAGCAATAATTGTTATCACCAGAACCCACATCGAAGTATCCATAAATTTTCTTTCTTTTATTAAGCGGTTATTACAATACTTTCAATCACGTTGGCAACATTTTCACAACGGTCAACGGCTTTTTCGAAAAGTTCATAGATTTCTTTCCACTTTATTACTAAGATTGGGTCTCCTTCGCGGAATAAAACTGATAATGCTGTTCTGAATATAACATCGCCCTGGCTTTCAAGTTCGCGGATTGATATACATTTTTCTTTTATGTAATCAACGTTTTTGATATGCCTGAGACCTTGCAAAGCCTTTTCAATCTCCATTGTAGCCTTAACCAGAATTTCTGCAATTTGTTTAACGTCCGGTCTCATTTCGGTTATTTCATACAGGCCTATTCTGAGAACCGCTCCGTCTATGCAATCAACAATATCATCCATCTTTTTTATAAGATTCAGAATATCTGTTCTTTCGATTGGAGTGATAAAGGATTTATGCAATTCTTCTGTGCATTGATGAGTGATTTTATCAAGTTCGTACTCCATATCTTTAACAGTTCTTGCGCTAACTGCATAAGTAGTTTCATCGTTTGCTAATTTTTGGAGCTCTTTGCAGGCAAGGATTGTTAATGCGATGTGCTTTTCGAAATAATCATAAAAACTGAGTTCTTTCGGCAAAAATCTTTTAAACATGTTATACCGTTTTATATTTGAACAACTTTTTTCTTTTGAAATTGCCTTAAAATAGTAATCAAAATTAAGTTATTTTTTTATTTATTAAAATTATAAAAACTAAATGTGGATAAATTTGTAATTTTAAACAATTGTATTTACAATAAATTCATTTAAGTTTTTAATATCTTGCTATGTTTCTGTTACACTTAATTCTGAAAAAGTGAGTCTACATATTAATTTATATTTTATTTTTCTTTTTTATATTTTAGGGTAAATTGATGAATATCGAATTTTTAAAAAGTAAAATTTTTGATGACTATGAAATATTAATCAGGAAACGTAATGAAGGTGATTATGCATCTTACTGCCCACAGTTGAATTTAATGATTAAGGGTTTGACTCATGAATCAGTGAAAGAAATGATGAAAGAACAAATCGAAAAATATATCGCAACTTTAGCCTAAAATGATTTTACTTTTTAAAAATGAGGACTTATGAAAACTGAAATTGCCCCCCCTAACAATTTGAATATTCTGTTAGCCGGTTGGCTGATAAGAATTATTTTTTTTATATCTTTAACTATATTAATTTTAGTTCCATTAACTACTTTATCGACTATTATCGTTCTGCATTTTCCTAATATCCCGTTCATCGGAGGAATGTTACCGGTTTATTTTTCTGTTTTTGTAGGATTCTTCATAAGTTCATCGGTTATAGAAAAACTTAGACTCGGCAGACATTGGCATACTTATGGAGTATCTATAAATAAATTTGTTCCGAAAGATATTTGGACAGGATTTTCCCTTGCATTCGGCAGTATGCTGTTTATTATGTTTTTAGGAATTTTATTTGGAAATCTACCCATTTTAAATCAATATAATCTCACTTTGGAAAGTCTTTTTTTAACAATATTTATTATTTTATTTGCTGCAACAGTAGAAGAGTTCATTTTCCGAGGAATTATCTTTCAGGCTTTTTCACAAAGATTCGGCTTTGCAATCACAGCTCTAATTTCGAGTATTCCTTTCGCGGCAGGTCATGTATTTAATCCAAGCTTTTCTTTATTAGCAATGTTCAACACTTTTTTAGCCGGTTTAGTTCTTGCTTCAATGTATCATCAGACAAAATCATTGTGGATGCCGATTTCATTTCATTTTTTCTGGAATCTGCTACAATTGTTTGTCTTGGGTTCTAATGTAAGTGGATTAGAGGATATGGGTGTACCCCTATTCAGAATGCATCTCGATACTTTACCTTCCTGGCTATTCGGAGGTCATTATGGAATTGAAGGCAGTATAATTGCAACTTTTACCTTAATTGTATTAATTTTTTTAACGGCAAAAAATGCTTATACATATCCTGATTTGTCAGCTTTTATTTTTAAAAGACAAATATTAGAAAATGAAATTCTCCAAGCGAGAAAACTAAAAAAACTACAATAAATTTGATAAAATATAGTCTAAATCTACGTTTTTAATAGCATAATCAAAATAGGCAAAAAAAAGATGTTACAATACATTCGTTTAAGATTTATTTTTTTATTCTTTTCTTTTCTTTTTTTATCTGCACCGTTGTATTCACAATGGCCCTTTCTTAAGGAGGATGCTGATTCTCTGATAAGAGAAGGTTCCAATTATATTTATAATGTCCAGTTCGACAAAGCGGCACAGTCTTTTAAGAAAGTAATTGAAAAATACCCGGACAATCCTGCAGGTTACTTTTTAGATGCTATGATTGAATGGTGGAAAATTACTTTGTATCGCGAATCAGAATCAATAGATAAATCCTTCCTCGCTAAAATTGATAAGGTATTAACTGTCTGTGATAAAAAACTTGAAAAAAATCCTTTCGATATAAATGCTCTTTTCTTCAAGGGAGGAGCACTCGGTTACAGAGGTAGATTCTATTCAATAAGACAGAAGTGGATTCCCGCTGTCCGAGACGGCAAAGCAGGGTTCGATTTGCTAGTAAAATGCTGGGAACTTGCCCCTAATAATCACGATATAATGCTCGGTACAGGGATTTATAATTACTTTGCCGAGGTGCTTCCACAAAAGTATCCGGGATTGAAACCAATTTCTTCATTTATGCCGAGCGGAGACAAAAAAATCGGTATTCTTCAGTTGGAAGCCGCAGGAAGATATGCACGTTATTCAAGTACCGAAGCTAAAGTAATACTTCTGCAAATTTTTTATCAATTTGAAGAAGATTTTACAAAATCTTTAGCTGTTGCAGAAGACCTCTACAAAATATATCCGAATAATCCATATTTCCACCGTTATCTCGGTCGCTCTTATGTCGCGATGGGTATGAGAGATAAATGGGAAGCTGTATGGAGGGAAATTCTTAACAGATGTATTTCAAAGCAATTGGGCTATGACAGAATCACATCACGCGAAGCATTATATTATGTCGGTACAGGTTTAATGTATAGAAATGATTTGGAAAATGCTCTCAAATATTTGTATAAATGTGATGAAGCATCACGTTATATAGACAAAGAACCTTCAGGCTTTATGGTTAGAACAAATTTGTATATAGGACAAATTTTCGACAAACAGGGTAAACGTAAATACGCTATCCAGCAATACGAAAAGATTGTAAAGTGGAAAGACTATCAAGGCTCACAGGCTGAAGCACAAAGATATATTCAGAAACCTTACGGTAAATAATTTATTTTAAAAAAGGGTAACGAAATGAAAAAAAATATTTTTATAATATTGTTTGTTTTTTGTATTGGTTCTCGTTATTCTTTTTCTCAGATAATGGAGTTATCCCAAAATTCAGTTTACAACGGAATAGATGTATTGATTGAATCGAACTTTGCGACTCTGAAAGGAAAAACTGTTGCATTGTTGACCAACCATGCTGGAAGAACTAAAGACTGTAAAACATCAGTTGAAGCTTTCCAAAAAACAAAAGAATGCACTCTCAAATTTTTATTAACTCCTGAGCATGGTTTCTACACTACAATTCCTGCCGGCGAACATGTGGGTAATGATACAGTATTCGGATTGCCTGCACTATCTTTATATGGAGCAAACAAAAAACCGTCAAAAGAAATTTTATCAAAAGTTGATGCAATTGTAATTGACATTCAGGATATCGGAATCAGGTCTTATACATATATCAGTTCAGTTTTTAAAACACTCGACGCCTGTGCAGAAGCTGATAAAGAAGTTTTTATACTCGACAGACCAAATCCTATAGGCGGATTAATTGTTGACGGAAATGTATTGGAAAAAGAGTTTGAATCTTTTATCGGGATAGCACCCATCCCCTACGTTCACGGTCTGACCGTTGGTGAGTTTGCTACTATGGCAAATGAAGAAGGATGGCTTTCGAAAGATGCAAGCGGTGTTGCAAGAAAATGTAAGCTGACTGTGGTTAAAATGAAGAACTGGAATCGATGGATGAGATGGGAAGATACCGGTTTGCAATGGTTCCCGACATCACCTCATATACCTACTGTTGATGCGGTTCGCGGTGCAGCTATGCTAGGAGCTTTCGGTGAAATTTCCCTCACCAGTATAGGTATAGGCACAAGTTCACCGTTCCAGTATATCGGTTCACCAACTTTTGACATTGAAAAAATATCTAAAGCATTTGGTTCACTCTCTTTCGAAGATGTTGAGTTTGTACCGGCTAAATATCGTCCTTTTTACGGAATGTATTCGGGAAAAGACTGCTCCGGTTTTTTACTGAGGTTCCCTCCGGGAACAAAGTTAGTTCCATACTATACCGGTATTAAAATGATGCTTGCTGTCCGAAAAGTATATCCCTCACTTTTCAATGCTTCTAAAATTTCTCCTAAAGGAAAAGAGATGTTTTGCAAAGCAACCGGCACAGATGCTATCTTCAACGGAATTTTCGGAAAAGCAACAGATGAAGAAATTTTGCGTGCTTCAAGGAAAGGGCTTAAAGATTTTATAGAATTGCGGAAAAAATATCTTCTCTACGAATAGAATATTCTAAAAAAAGCGATTGTAATCATTTGCAACTACAATCGCTTTACTTAAAAAATTATCTCTACAAAAATCAGCTTAATCCTTGAGTGAACTAGCTATCTTTTTGAAATCCTCCAGATGTACTTTCTTATTATCCAAAGTTGTCCAACACATAATTTTATAGAAATGAGTTTTGGTTTCAACGACAGTAATCAGATAGAAAATATCTTCGTTTTCTATTGATGCTGTCAGCTCTCCCTGAACTGCAGAATTACCGTTAACTTTCAGTTTATACGGATCTTTTGCTATGGGATTATTTATTTTCTGCATAAAAGATTGAATAAAATCCTTATAAAAATCCATAGGATTTGTAAATTTAACGCCTAAAGTTTCTAACTCCTCTTTTGAATCTTCAATTACAATTACATAAGCTTCCTTAATTACATTTTTGTACTGAAGGCTGGCGGCGTCATTCAAGTCCTTTGTCTTTATCATATAATCTGGCAGGTTTAAATAATAAACATGACCTACCTTCTGTGTAATAAATTTTGTTTGAGATTGAGCATCAATTGAACTGATAAAAAGAATTGATGCAATTATTGTTAATAAATACTTCATACTAACCTCAGAATAAATAAATGAATTTATACAAAAATAAAACCTTATATTTAATTTCTATCATTGAAAATTAAAATATATCACCTTTTTTTTCTTCAATACAATAAATGATTATTACAATATATAATTAATTTTGGCGAAAGGATAGAGAAAATGTGGTTAAAACAGAAGAAAATGCTTGCTTTTTTTGCTTTAACTTTTTTTGTGCTTATATCAAACTATTCTTACGGACAACCAAAAAACTCGGATAACACCGATAGTGAAATAAATACATCAAGAACAAATGCGATAACCATGGCTGTCAGAAAATGCAGTCCGGCTATTGTCGGAATTAATGTAACGGAAGTTGTAAAGGTAACCTATAACGACCCCTATGATTTTTTCTTTGATGACCCTTTTAGTGAACTATTCAGAGGAAACCGCCGTCAAAATACCAGAGAGTATTCTGTACAGGGACTCGGTTCAGGTTTTCTGATTTCATCCGACGGATACATAGTTACTAATCATCATGTGGCGGGCAATGCTTCTAAAATAATAATAACTATGACTGACGGTAAAAAGTATGATGCCGAGATAATAGGTGCAGATAAAACAACCGATGTTGCCTTGCTAAAAATCAACGGAAATAATTTCCCATATTTAGAATTTGCCGATTATGATGATGTTGTAATCGGAGAATGGGCGATTGCATTCGGAAATCCATTCGGACTTTTTAATATAAATGCAAAACCCACAGTTACAGTCGGAGTCGTATCGAATAAAGGAATAGATTTCATGCAGGAAGACAGAGTTTACCGCGATATGCTTCAAACTGATGCGGCAATCAGCTCCGGGAATTCAGGTGGTCCATTAGTTAATTCATTGGGTAAAGTAATCGGAATGAATACTATTATTTTTACAACCTCCCAAAACCAAAGGGGTGCTGGAAGTATCGGCATCGGTTTTTCTATTCCCGGTAATAGAATTAAAAAAATGGTAGAACTTTTGAAAAACCATAGAACGATAAATCGTAATTTCTTTGCCGGAATGGAAGTGCGGCAAATTGACGAACAAATATCCGCATATCTAAAATCAAGTATAAAAGAAGGTGTAGTCGTTTTTGGTGTAAACAGAAAATCTCCTGCCGAAGAAGCCGGTATAGAGCCGGGTGATATAATTTTAGAAGTTAATGGAAAACAAATAATTAGAGTTGATGATTATAATATTATTCTTTATGATAGTTTTGCAGGTGAAAATTTAGAATTAACTTTGTTACGTGAAGATGCCAAGATTACTAAAAGTTTGTTATTGAAACCAATCAGAAAATAATGACCGAACAATCTAACTCCAGTATTTTACGAGCAGACGGTTTGATTAGAAGATTTAAAAAGAGAACCGTCGTTAAAGATGTATCGCTATATGTTAAGCAAGGTGAAATTGTAGGCTTGCTGGGACCCAACGGAGCAGGCAAAACAACGACTTTTTACATGATGGTAGGAATGATAAAACCAACAAACGGGAAAGTTATTTTAGACGATACTGAGATTACCTCTAAAGCTATGTATAAACGTTCAAGGTACGGTATCAGTTATCTTCCTCAGGAAGCTTCAATTTTCAGAAAATTATCAGTTGAAAATAATATCAAAGCTGTTTTACAACTTCAACCCTTGAAACGAAAAAACAGAGCCGATAGACTTGAGGAACTACTTGCAGACTTTGGTATTAATCACATTCGGAAAAGCAAAGGTTACACGCTTTCCGGCGGTGAGAGAAGACGATGCGAAATTTCACGAACACTTGCTTCTAATCCTAAATTCATTCTGCTTGATGAACCTTTTGCAGGAATAGACCCCATCGCAGTTGAAGATATAATGAGGATGGTTCGTACTCTGAAAGATCAGGGAATCGGTGTTCTGATAACCGACCATAATGTGCATGAAACGCTTTCTATAACTGACAGAGCCTATATTTTGATTGACGGTAACATTTATACTTCCGGCTCTGCTGAGGAAATTGCAAATAATGAAGAAGTAAGAAAACGCTATCTCGGAGAAACTTTCAAATTGGAAAGATACGAGAAATAACAATTTTTTTCTTCTAGCACGAACAAAAAAGGAGTGCAAAATGCACTCCTTTTAATTTTAAGATGTTGTTTATAGATTAATATTCTTTATAAAATTTCATTCTATGGTCTTTAATATCAGCTTCTTCTTTCAACTTGGAAAACCATACATTAAATTCACTTTGCGAAACACCGTGCTTTAAAGTCATAATATATTCAGGTAATTCACGTTTGATTGTTGCTTCATCCGGAACCTGACGGTTTGTAACCTGCATTATATAATAACCCTGAATTCCGCGTACGGGTTCAGAGATTTTATTCAGCGGTAACACAAATGCTTTTTGAGTAAAAACCAAATCCGATAATTTTTCGCGTACGGCACCTGTATTTTTAATATCCTTAACAGATTCAATCTGTAAGGATGGGTCTATACTTTGTACGTTCCTAAGAGAACCTGCACCGGCGATTTTCTTATATACCGTCTCAGCCTTTAATTTTATAATATCTTGTTTTTTTATTTCTTTAACTTTTTGTGTTATTGTAGATTTTACATCTTCAATCGGCTGATAGCCGTCAGATCTGTCTGCATTTACCTGAGCAATGATAATGCTGTTCAATACTTTGATTTCCTGCGGAGGTATAACAACACCGATTTTAGAATCAAAAACTTTATCTGTAATATATTGTGAACCGAAAATCGGTTGACGGTTTGTGAAAAATGTCGAAAGACTGACTTTTAAATTTAATCTCCCTGCAAGAGAATCGAAAGGAGCGCCGTCCTCTGCCTGTTTTTGGAAAGAATAGGCATTTCTGAATAAACCGTTTTTAGTAGTGTTAGATATATTCGGATTAATTTTTATTTCGCTATATTTTAGTTCATCGCTTTGTTTATCTGTAATTTTAATTATATGATAACCAAATGAAGTTTCTGTCGGTTGTAATAAGGAGCCTTTGGGATTTCCGAAACAAGCTTCTTCAAATTCTTTAATCATAGTTCCTTTTCCAAAATACCCGAGGTCTCCACCTTTTTCCGCTGATGTCTGGTCTTGCGAAAACTTGGCGGCAAGTTCTGCAAAATCGGCTCCGCCTTTCAGTTCTTTATAGATTCTGTCGGCTTCTGTTTTTGCACTGTCTCTATTGTTACCGAACCGAATTAAAATATGGCTTGCTTTAACAACTTCATTATCTCCGCTCCGTTTCCCGTCAAGACGGAAAAAATATGTCCCTTCGTTCAATTGTACGGGACCTGAAATTTCTCCCTGCTGAAGGACAGACAAAAGTCCGATTTTTTCGGCATCAACTTTGGAGACCAAAGAATAATCATGTGTAGTACCGCCAAATTCACTCAATTTCACATCGAAAATGCTGTCTTTCATCTGTAAACTTGAAGCTTTTGCTAAATCTTCGATAATTGTTGTAATTTTTCTAATCGCTCTGGTGGTATCTTCACGGGATGGCATAATCGGTATTGCAACATACTTTATACGACGCGAAGGTTTTTGCTTGAATGCCTGTTTATGCTTTTCATAATATGCTTTTATATCCTGATCAGTAATTTTTACGTCGAAATCCTGAACAAGGTTTTTATCGAAATATATGAAATCAACATCAGCTTTTGCATTCTGAATCATATAATATTCGCGAGCAAAAGACGGAGAAAGAATAGCCGTAGTTCCTGAGACTGCGGCAGTCAAAGCCTGAATCAGTTTATCCTGACGAAGGTATTTTTCAATTGAAAGTAAATCTTTCTTAAAATTATCAATTGCTTTCGCCTTGTCTTCAGGAGTGGCATTACGTCCTAAATACTGACCAAGTTTCTCAGGTTTAGTAACCAATTCCAGATAAAG
>JBAYGQ010000033.1:0-10716 GCA_041666585.1 Bacteroidota bacterium | reverse complement strand
TCAAAGAAGATGGATTCCTGCTTTCGCGGGAATGACATTTTAAAGTTTTCCAATATCTATTTACCATCACCAAAGAATTTAGTGATTCCTTATTAATTCTAAACTTAATTCGAGTTTATTTATGAATTCTTTTCTTTTCCACCTTTTTTATCCAATTTTCTAATCTTAAGATATAATGCTAAAACTAATAATGAAACTATAATAGTTGCAATTCCTAAACCTTCTCTTCTGAAATAGAAATTTTTTATCGCCTCCAAGCCGGTTGTTTTTGCTTTATTAGAAATGTCAAGTCCAGGCTGAATTGATTCCTTAAATTTGGATAAATTAGATAAATGAGAAATAGTACGTGTTTCCATAATTATCTGTTTAATATCTTTCAAAGTAAACATAGCATCTGCTACATCCATACCTTTATTGTTAGCTTCATTCAAAGCGGATTTAGCAGAAGATTCAAAATTTAAAAGACTATCTAAGTAAAATTTCATTTTCTTTGCAACTTCATATCCCTTATCATTTGCTTTATGGCATTTAATACATACTGATTTTTCCTGCACGCCAAGCATTTTATCGCTTGCGGGCTGAATCCCGTGATTACCGTGGCAAATTTCGCATTCCGGAATTTTCTTTTCGTCAAAAACAGTTTTATGAGGACTAACAGAGAACAGCTCTGCATTAAGCGTGTGGCAAGTACCGCAAACGTTTGAAATAGATTCTACATCCGGCGGCATTGCTCCATGATTCCCGTGACATGAGTTGCAAACCGGAGCGCTCAAATCCTGTTTTTTAAGTAAAGCTATTCCGTGAACACTTGTAACATATTCAGAATATTGGTTGGTAGGTATGTTGTATTTTGCCATTTTACTTTTATCGGAATGGCATTTTGAGCAGGTTTTTGGAATATTCAACGGATAGACAGAACTATAAGGTTGTTTGGAGCTTTTAATATCATGATTTCCATGACAACTGACACATTCTGCAACATCGGTATTACCTTGTTTATTCATTTCTCCGTGAAGGCTTGTATAATATTTTGATAATTGATCGGTCGGTAACTTTGGATTATATGTTTTCATAAAATTTACATTGCTGTGGCATCCACCGCATAAAGCAGGTATTTTAGTAGGATAAACTTTTGATGCCGGACTTTTTACCGAAGCAATATCGTGTACACTATGACAAGTAATGCAATCGGTTATGAATATCTTTTTATCACCTGATGATTTTGAATGAACTGAATTTTGTAACTTTTCATATTGATTAGTTGGAATATCGGAGTTAAATTTTTTCATAACTTTTTCATCAGAGTGGCATTTAATGCACATCCTATATCTGTCGGCAGTTCTGGGAACTCCGATAAATCCCTTGGATTTATTCATTGCCTCTTCCATGTCTTCAGTCTTAGAATTGCCCCCATGGCAGTCGGCACAAGTAACACCTTTGGAATAGTGAATATCCTTTGTATAAGCCTTGGCGGGAGCAACTAATTTATCGCTAAGACCGCTATGGCAATTAAAACATTGGTCTTCTCCGATTTGACGGACTTTTATATATTTTGAAAATATATATGAAGAACCGCCAACTGCAATCAATAACACAAGTATTAAAATAATATAATTCTTGACGTTCTTTGAAAAGGAGGCTCTAAATATAAAAGATTTTATCAAATTAATAATATGCACACCTTTTTTATTAGATTTATTATCAGTAATCATATTGTCGGAAACTTTATTTGTTTTCATTTTCATTACCCCTTAATCCAAATAATAGCCAAGTATCGTAAAAACAATTATAAACATTATTACAAACAGACCGATATAATTCAGCAAAACATTCTTTTTCCCAAATTTAGTTTTTTTGTCCCAAAATGGAATTAAAATCCATAACAAACCTGCAATGCTAAAAAACATTATCCCTACCAACTCACCGTCAATATAAAGAATTTTACTTGGTAGGAGCTTCAGTACTTGAAACATAAACAAAAAATACCATTCAGGTCTTATTCCTGTCGGTGCCGATGCAAATGCGTTTGCTTTATGACCAAGTTCCCAAGGGAAGAATACCGCTAATATCGCAAGAATATTAATTACAATCAACCAGATCAGTATATCTTTTAAAAGAAAATTCGGGAAAAACGGCATATATTTTTTTTCTGATTCCGGTTGATTCTCCCAACTTGCGGGACTATGCATTCCTTGTCTTTGAATAAAAATAAGGTGAAGTGCTAAGAATAAAGAAAAAACAGCAGGAAATACCGCAACATGCAAACCGTAGAATCTGGATAATGTTGCTCCGGTTACTTCGTCTCCGCCACGAAGCAGTCTAAGTAGATAATGCCCGACTAACGGAACCTGTCCGACAATTTCAGTCCCAACTTTTGTTGCAAAAAATGCAAGTTCGTTCCAGGGAAGTAAATATCCGCTAAATCCGAATGCAAAACAAAGTAACAAGAGCACTGTTCCTGTGTACCATGTCAATTCTCTGGGATTGCGATACGATTTAAGGAAAAATACCGAGAACATGTGAACAAAAACGGAAAATACCATCAGGTTAGCAGACCAACTGTGAACAGAGCGGATAAGCCATCCGAAATTTACTTTCGTACTAATGAACTGGACGCTTTCGAAAGCCATATCCTCAGTTCCTTTATAATACATTAGAAGTAAAATTCCGCTAAAAACCTGAACACAAAATAAAAGTAAAGCTATACCACCAAAATAATACCAAATGGTCGCCCTATAAAGTGGCACTGTTTTCTTTTCCATAAAATGAATCAGAGCCATTAATTGGAAGCGTTTATCTAACCAGCCAAAGATTTTGTTATTCGTCAAATTATTATTTTCTTCCATCTAAGTTGCCTCTCTGAAAATAATTACTTCTTCACCTTTTATTGCAACATTGAATTTTTCCAAAGGAGCCGGAGGAGGACCGCTGACATTTTTTCCATTTAGGTCATAACGTCCGTTATGACATGCACAGTAAATCTGACCATAATTTTTATTATATTGCACTATACAGTCTAAATGAGTACAATTTGCCGCAAAAGCTCTATATTCTCCAGTCGTAGTTCTGAGTACTAATACAGGTTTATTCCCAAACTTTACAATTTTCCCCGAATCTTTCTCCATATCGTTAACTTTACCAACCTTCAAACTGGATACTTTTACTTCCTCTACTTTTGGGGGTTCCAGATAGTTGTAAATAGGATAAGCAATTGAGACTAACCAAGCGGCTAAACTGCCTCCCAACAAATAATTCAGAAATTCCCTCCGTTTTGGATTTGCCGGAATTTCAGGAGTTTTTTCAGACATTATTCTCCTCCGATGAAAAAAAATTTATGTTATTAAATAATTATTTTGATGTTAGAGTGAATCATCGGTTTTGATTGGAATTATTGTATAAAGTTCTTCTCAAAACCGCAATGGTACTTACCCGCGCCGGAATGGCAGGCTCATTAATCAGCAATTCGTTTTTATATTTTTTAATTACTATTCAAACGGAAATATGAAAATTAACATTTTTTTTTTAGAAATAATAATAATTTTTATAAAGTCTAAAAAAATAATTAGGCAATTATATTAATTTTATTAAAATATTTTATCTTACCATGAACCGATAAGAAATCAAGTTATAATTATCGGATTAAAACAATTATGTTTTTTTTTCGTTATTCACTCACACAATAAACGTTTTTGTTTTTCTATAGATTTTTTGAAGGGGAGACAAGTTATGAATAGCAGGTCTTTGGTAAAAATAAGTTTGATAGGAACGGGAATTCTGGCAGTAATTCTTATAGCTGTATTGTTGATTCCGGTATCGGTTTCTTGCTCATTTTCGAACAACGCACAAATAGGGGCGGATAAACCGCCGGTAACGGTAAATCCACAGGTTAAGGCACTGAATGACGCTTATGTTGCAGTAAGTGATGCGGTAGTTCCTCAGGTAGTAAGTATAGGAGTAGTGGTTGAATCGAAAAGCCAGAAAAATCCGATGAACGATCAGTTCAAAGAGTTTTTCAAATTTTTCGGAGAACAGTATCCTGATGAAGGAGACAATGATAAACCTCAGAAGTTTGAAGCAAGCGGATCCGGTGTATTTATCACAGAAGACGGATATATTGTAACAAATAATCACGTAGTTGAAAACGCGGTTGAAATAAATGTAACAACTCACGATAAAAAAGAATACAAGGCAAAGTTAATAGGCAGAGACCCACTAACAGACTTAGCTTTAATTAAAGTTGAAGGAAAAGGCTTTTCTCCGGCACATTTCGGTAACGGGGATAATGTTAAAGTAGGGGATATTGTTTTTGCTGTCGGTAACCCTATGGGACTGACATCAACAGTTACAAGCGGAATTGTAAGTGCTATCGGCAGAGGCGGCTTGGCATTGAGTAGCGGGGACAGACGCAAGTATTCTGTCGAAAATTTTGTTCAGACCGATGCACCTATTAATCCCGGAAACAGCGGCGGCGGTTTGTTCAATCTTGAAGGCAGTCTAATCGGAATTAATACTGCTATTGCCACCCGCACAGGTACATACATAGGTTACGGTTTCGCAATTCCCATAAATCTTGCAAAATCCGTTTTACTTGATTTAATGGATGACGGCAAGATTAACAGAGGTTATATCGGCGTTGAAATTCGTACTATTGACGAACTTGAAGCGAAATCAGCAGGGTTGGATAAAGTTGACGGAGTTATGATAAACAATGTACTAAAGGACAGTCCGGCTGAAAAAGCAGGCGTGGAAGTAGGCGATATCATCCTTGAACTCGACGGTCAGTCGCTGAAAACTTCGAATGACCTTCAGAGCAGAATTGCAATGCATCATGCTAACGATGTTGTGAAACTTACACTTTGGCGTGACGGAAAGAAGATTTATAAATCGGTGAAACTAGAACCTAAAGAAACTGATCCTGAGGAAAACAAAGGAATAGCAGGAGAAAACAGCAAACCGGATGAAGATGAGCAGAAGCCGGTTACATTCGATAAACTCGGATTTGCAATTTCTCCGATTACCAAAGATATAAAAAAGAGTCTTGATGTAAAAGAAGGCGCACTGATTACAAAAGTTGACCGATACAGCAAAGCTGCCGAAAGAGGTTTGGCTCCGAACGGCGTAATTGTTAAAGTTGACAGAAAATCAGTTTCTTCACCTGAGCAAGTACGCAAAATAATTGATTCTAAAAAGTCCGGCGACATTGTTATGTTGCAGGTCAAATACAACGAAACAAACAGGATTGTGGCTATTCAGATACCGTAATCTGTTGTTTAGAGTTTTTTAATTTTTTATAAAAAGGGTTCAAAATTGAACCCTTTTTTGCTATAAAAGATGCAGAGTAAAAGAACCAAATTATTCGTAAATTTGTATAAATAAATTAGTCAGGAAAAAATGAAAATTCCCTTTGTAAATCTCGGAAAGCAGTACAATTCTATACGGAATGAAATTGATTCTGCCATTGCTGAAGTAATTGCAGGAACTGCTTTCATCGGCGGTAAGTATGTATCAAAATTCGAGAGTGAATTTGCCGAATATCTGGGAGTACAGCATTGCATAGGATGTGCCAACGGTACTGATGCTATCGAGATTTTATTGAAGGCTTACGGAATAGGTGCAGACGACGAAGTAATCGTTCCGGCTCATACCTGGATTTCCACAGCAGAAGCCGTAAGCAATGCGGGAGCTGTGCCTGTTTTTATTGATTCCCATCCTGACATTTATACAATTGATACCTCCAAAATTGAAGAAAAAATTTCACACAAAACCAAAGCGATTATCCCTGTCCATCTTTACGGACTGCCTGCCGATATGGATGAAATAATGCAAATTGCCAAAAAACATAATCTTATTGTTATTGAAGATTCGGCTCAGGCACACGGTGCTGAATATAAAGGTCGCAAAGCCGGAACGATAGGTGACGCCTCTATTTTCAGTTTCTATCCAAGTAAAAATCTCGGTGCTTACGGAGATGCAGGGTGCATGGTTACAAATGACGAAAGCATTGCTAAAACTGCAAGGATGATTGCCAACCACGGGCAGGTTCGTAAACATGAACATCTGATAAGCGGCAGAAACAGCCGCTTAGACGGATTGCAGGCGACAATTCTGAGCGTAAAACTAAAATATTTAGACGCATGGAACAACTCCCGAATAAAAAATGCGGAATTGTACAGAAAGTATTTGTCAGGTGTAAACGTTAAACTTCCTTCAGTTCCTGAAGGCTCGATGCATGTTTATCATGTGTTTGCAATACAAATCGAAAACAGGATGCTAGTTCAGAAAGCATTGAATGATGCGGGAGTTGAGACAGCAATTCACTATCCTGCGGCTTTACCCTTTGTTACAGCATTCAAAGATTTGAACTACAAACATGAAGACTTTCCTGTATGCACAGGATATATTGATAGAATTCTTTCACTGCCTATGTATGCAGAATTGAAGGAAGAAGAGATTGTGTATATTTGTGAAAAAATTAAAAAGATAATAAAATAATTTCTATTGCGAATAGAAATTTAGAAGTGATAATTTCCATTGTCAATAGAAACTAAATATATTAATATTATGAATACACCCGAAATAATTGAGTTTATCAGATCCCGAAGAGTTCTATTCTGGTCGGTGGGTGAAAACTCGCTCGATAATATTAGCAAAGAACTGCTTGTGGAGCAGATTTTGAACTACGGGAATCTGGATGATATTAGAAAATTATTTGAGTTGTTAGGCTTGGAGAATGTTTCTGAAATATTTTATAGGCAGACCTCACCCCAAAGAATAAGAATTAATTATAATAAAAGAACATTAAATTTATTCACTCAATTCTTTAATAAGTATGTATACTGAAGTTCTAACAGAAAAACAGACAGCACTTCTTAAGCTGATTAAAAATTTTTCAAAAGATTTTTATTTAGCCGGAGGTACAGCAATTGCTCTGCAAATCGGACATAGAAGATCAATTGATTTCGACTTGTTCACAACAAAGCCCTTAAAGCGTGGTAACATCCAAAATATTATCAAAAATGATAATTATGAGATTTCAGATATTCTTGTAAGCTCATATGAGCAATTACATATTCTGGTAAATTTTGTTAAACTGACTTTTTTTCAATTTGAATTTGAAGTAAACCCATCTGTTAATTTTGACGGAATAATTTCATTACCTACCCTAATTGATTTAGCGGCTATGAAGGCATTTGCACTTGGCGGCAGAGCAAAGTGGAAAGATTATGTTGACATTTACTTTCTGTTAAGAGACCATTTTTCGATAAAAGAAATTGCAGTCAATGCGAATAAAATTTTCGGCGGATTATTTAGCGAGAAATTGTTTATCGAACAACTCGGTTACTTTGAAGATATTGATTACACTGAACAAGTTGAGTTCGTTAATGGAAATGTAACAGATGAAGAAATAAAATCTTTTCTCTTAGAAAAGGCATTGTCTAATGTGATTGGGTGAGAATAAGTATATTTGCTTAAAAATAAGTAATTAAAAGAAATTGTAAATGTGAATATTTTTGTTTTGTATCACTTAAATCATTATTTTAAATAAGTTCAAAAAGAAATTAAATTATAAAATAATTTTTTTATATTACGTCAACTATATTAAATTCCTTCTCCCAATTATAAATTGGAGCAAAAGATGAAAAAGCTTATTTTTTATTCAGCATTACTAATGATTCTGACCGTCAGTTGCCACAAAAACCCTAATGATAATGATGTAATCCCTACTGAAAACTTGGTGGCTTACTATCCGTTTAACGGAAACGCAAACGATGAAAGCGGACACCTGAACAACGGTACTGTTCACGGTGCAACCATGACTGAAGACAGATTCGGCAATCCGAACAGAGCCTATTATTTCGACGGTATCAACGATTTTATTGAAGCCCAACATTCAGAAAGTTTGAATATAGTCGGACCTATCACAATTTGCGTCTGGATAAAAACAAATATTTCTAATGCCTTCGGATTAGGAATTGTAAATAAAGTAGAACATACTCGAACTGAAAGAGATGGTTATATGGCATATGTAGGATTTGGAACCTCTACATTTGGGATGAATATAACAAACAATTGGTATATAACAGGCGGACATAATTGCGATTCAAAAGAAATAATCAGCGATAATAAATGGCACTTTTGTGTTGCCTTGTATGATAGAAGAAATGTTAAAATATACTTAGATGGGATACTTAGCAATTCAAATATATGCACCCAGGACATGGATTCTAATAATGAGTCATTGTTAATTGGTAATGACCCTAATCCGTCATTTATTAGTTTTTTTAAAGGTGCAATAGATGATATCAGAATTTACAACACTGCTTTAACTGAACAGGAAATAGAAGTATTATTTAAAGAAAATAAAACAAATGATAATTATTAAAAGGTTTTTAATTCAATTAAGAAATTTAATTAATAATATATTTCAAGAAAAAAATAATAAAGCGAGTCTTAATCCCGATGAACAAAAATTAGGAATGTATTGGGAAAATGATTTTGCTGATATTTTGGAGACCTGGGGAGAAGCACACGTTTGGAACGAGATACAACTGTTATGTGCAAATTGTAAAGGTACAATTCTTGATATAGCTTGCGGAACCGGAGCGGCTATTAAGAAGCTTCAATCTAATCCTCATTTAGATGTTTATGGCTTTGATATCTCAGATTTGCTTATTAATCGAGCTGTTCAAAAGGGTATAAATTCTGATAAGCTAAAAGTTACGGATGCAACAAAAACTGATTATGATGACTCATCTTTCGATTATTCTTATTCAATAGGTTCACTCGAACATTTCACAGAAGATGGTATAGACTGTTTTATAAAAGAAACCTTCAGATACACAAAAACTGCTAGCTTCCATCAAATTCCAATTTCAAAATCAGGTGAAAACCATGGTTGGATAACAACCTCGCAAAGTTATTTTAACAATAATGAAGATTGGTGGTTGCAAAAATTTAAAAAATACTATCCTAGTGTTCAAATAATAACTTCGGGTTGGCAAGATAATATTTCGATAGGAAAATGGTTTTTGTGTTTTAAGGATTAATGTTAATCAAATATCATTTTTTACCTGCTACCTTATAAAATCCTATTTCTGCCGCTAAATACAGAATTAAAGTTGGAAGAGATTTAGTATATTTGCGGAAAACAAAAATTGAGAACCAACAAATGAGAATTTTTATTTTATGGGATTATTATAGTCATTATTTAAATTGGTTTGAAAGTAATAATCCCAATATTAGTGAGCTAACTTACAAACAACACATAGAATTATTACTAAATGATTATTACGGTACTACAGTATCAATTAGAGATAATCTATGTCTTATAGGTCACGATTGCGAAATATTTGTAGGAAATTATTATAATTTGCAGCAAAAATGGCTTAATGAGAACGATGAAAAATTAAATGCCAATCCTGAAACTAAATTTGAAATTGTTTTAAAGCAAATTGAAAGTTTCAAACCTGATGTGTTTTATTTAAGTAGTATGTTTGATTATTACGGCTCATTTTTAGAAAAAGTCAGTAAAATAACACCTAATATTTTTGGCTGGATTAGCTGTCCTTACAATCCCAATTTAAATTTTAACAATATTAAAAGTATTATCACTTCTTCTGAAAACTTTGTAGAACAATTTCATAATTTGGGTTTGAATGCTGTCAGACTTAGACCTGCATTTGATAAAATGATTGCAGAAAAAGTCAGTGATATTAAAAAAACTGTTGATGTAAGTTTTATCGGTGGCTTATCAGCCCGTACTCATAAGTTCAGAATCAAACTTTTGGAAAAACTTGTTAAATCCGGAGTCAATCTTAAAGTCTGGGGTTATGGTTTAGAAAAAAAGAAGTTCGGTATTTTCGGGAATCCTTTGGAAAGTTGCTATCAGGGCGAGGTTTGGGGGATGGATATGTACAGAGCTTTAGCAAGTTCAAGGATAAGTTTGAATTTTCATATTGATGTTATTAAAGGAAAACGGGAAGTCGGAAACATGAGAATGTATGAAGCTACCGGTTGCGGTAGTATGCTGTTGACAGATACAGGATATAATATCCGTGAATTGTTTGTGCCGAAAAAAGAAATTGAAACTTATGAATCTTATGATGAAATAATTGAAAAAGTGTTATATTATATTCAGCATAATGACGAAGCTGAAAGTATAGCAAAAGCCGGACAATCAGCTTGTTTGGAAAGACATAGCTGGGAAAAAAGGGTAGTTGAACTGGAATCTATTTTCTTAAAATATTCCGATTGATTATGAATTTATCAGTAATTTTAAATCGTATGTATAATTCTCTTTTTTCGAAGGCAGAAACTTTCGAAGAAAAAAGAAGAATCCGTAAATATCTTAAAAACGGCAGAGTACCTTGGTCTGTGGGTTATGCTGATTTTAAGAAAATGGAATTAATCAGAATTTTGAACGATGAAAGAATTATTCAAAGTTTTATAGGGAAAGAACTCCCTGCAGGTTTCGGAATAGGAATTGACGAAAGAATTATCGAGTATCCTTGGATTCTGTCTCGATTAAGTAACAATCCTTCTAAAATACTTGATGCCGGTTCAACTTTTAATTTCGATATAATTTTGGATTCAAAAAAGATAGCTCAAAAAGAGCTCACAATCTGCACATTCTATCCTGAAGAAATTAATTACAACAAAAAAAGAATTTCGTATGTTTATTCTGATTTGAGGCAATTGCCTTTTAAAGATGAATTG
>JBAYGQ010000032.1:0-10723 GCA_041666585.1 Bacteroidota bacterium | reverse complement strand
AGATATATCCGCGGCTCCTTAATCTCTCAGTAAGCGCGTAGAAAGCCACTTTAGAGGCATTGCTTACTTTATAAAACATTGACTCGCCGAAAAAAGCTCCGCCTATAGCTACTCCGTACAAACCGCCTGCAAGTTCACCGTTAAAGTATGTTTCGACTGAATGAGCCCAGCCGAGCCTGTAAAGATTAATGTAAGATTCTATAATCTCTTGCGAAATCCAGGTATCCGCACGGTTACTGCAAGACCTGATTACCTGCTCAAAATTCTTATCAACCTGAATCTCGAAGTAACCGCTGTTAATCAGCTTTCTCACACTTCGCGGAGTCTTTATGGATTCCAGTTTAAATATAGCACGCATCTCCGGTTTATACCAGTAGAGCTTCCCGTCCGAAGGCTCAGCCATCGGAAAATAAGCATTCATGTATGCATCAAGTAAGAGGTCAGCCGGTATCATAAATAAACCGGAAAAATATTTTATACAATCATAACTTTCTTTTTCTCAGCCTGCATCTTTGCGTTATCCGCAAGGAAAGCCGCCAAACCGGCATCAGTCAGCGGATGGTTGAGCGACTGAAGCAAAACCTTGTAAGGTACCGTTGCAATGTGGGCGCCTGCTTTTGCCGCTTGTACCAAATGCAAAGGATGGCGGATAGACGCCGCTATTATCTGCGAATCGTAGCCCTGTACATCCCAGATTTCGCATATCTCGTCCAGCACGGCTTCACTGCTTTCGGCTATATCATCGAGCCTGCCCATAAATACCGATACATAAGTTGCACCCGCATTAGCCGCGGCAATAGCCTGTGTCGGACTGAACACCAACGTTACATTAGTAGGAATCTCCTGACGCGACAGTTCCCTTACCGCCCCAAGACCGTTAGCAATCATAGGTATCTTGATTGTAGCTTCTGGAAACCATGAAATTATGTCTTCCGCTTCCTTGAGCATACCTTTAGTATCGGTCGAAATCACCTCAACCGACAAATGACCGCCTATTAGGCTGTGAATTTCAAGAATCCTTTGCTTAACGTCAACCGTAGGGTCTTCCTTTGCAAGCAGACTCGGATTAGTCGTTACACCCGTTATAAAACCCAGTTCAGCCGCACGCCTGATATGCTCAATATTGGCAGTATCCACATAAAGTTCCATAATACACTCCGCATTTATAATAAATAAAACATTAATTCCCGAATCGGCAAAAAAATAAAAATAATAAATAATACCTTAAATTCGTAGAATAATTTTCCGGGACAGGACATATTTTCCGTTTTAAAATATTAGCTCCGAACTTTCGTCGCATAAAAGCTTGGGGATGAAATGGCTTCGACAGGGTGACGGATCGCGTAACTGCATGTCGAGCTTTACCGTTGAAGCTCGTAAATTCAAACGGTAAAAAATTCAAATGCCGAATATAATTTCGCAATGGTTGCATAATAATAATTAGAGCAACCACATCCGATTGGCAATGCGCCTGTCCGTAGTCAAAAGGGTGTCGTTTTCTGACGGGCTGGTGCGGTTTTGTTCTACTGGGTACCGTACGAGATAACACAGCGGATAGTTGGCAAAGACCTGTCGTTTGGAAACTTTGCCGGTGATCCATAATAAAACGACTGAACATGGAGACGTTGCGTTAGAAGCTCTCTGGACGCGGGTTCGACTCCCGCCATCTCCACCTACAGAAAAAAAAGTCTTTGCAGGTTTTTAATTTGCAAAGACTTTTTTTATTATAAGTTTGCCTTAAAAAAATAATGTACTAACTATTTTTCCTTTTGATTTCTGAACTTTTTTTTATTAAATTTAAAGTTTAGATTATGTACATCATTAAAATCAAATAAATCAAAGTTTAAAAAAAATGCCATTGGCAGCATGATGAAGCAGGAACTTCATAACGAGATTAAAAGTTCATAAAGATCATTAATTATTTTTCAAATATATAAGGTCTAAATTATGAGAATAGCTACTTTTAATGTCGAAAATCTTTTTAACCGCCCCAAACCTTTTAACACTGAGTATGATACGGCAGGCAGGCAAATTCTAAAAGACTACTACGAACTTAACAATTTGCTCAGAGAACCCGAATATACCGATTCAATTAAAACCGAAATTGAAACTTTTGTACAACAGTACAAACTAATAGATAGAACAATTCAAGAACGGGATTTGGTTCTGAGAGACATTCGCAAAAAATTGTGGATTCAGCACAAAGACGGTACTAAAACCTGGCAAGTAAACGGATATGCTGAGTTCTTAGGCTGGGTTGAACTTGAAAAAGACCCTGTGGATGCAGATGCAATCCAAAACACTGCAAGAGTGTTAGCCGAAGTTAATGCAGATATACAACTTCTGATTGAAATCGAAGACAGAACAACCCTCCAAAAGTTTCACGATAATATATTAAAACCGATGTTGGAAGATGAAGGTAAAGAGCCATACAAACACATTTTGTTACTCGACGGGAACGACGGCAGGGGCATAGATATAGGTTTGCTTTCCAGAGTCCCCGTGGAGTGGATAAGGTCGCATATTGAAGTTTTAAACAATGCAAAGCATCCAATGTTTCCACGTGATTGCATTCAATTTGTATTTGCTTTGAAAAACGGAGAAAAGCTCGTACTTTTTGGCAATCATTTTTCGAGTCAGGCTTCAGATAAAACCGGTAAGAGAAGAAAAGAGCAATCGGAATTAGTTTCCGAATATGTAAAAGCGACTTTAGCGACCTATCAAAATGTTGTTGTAGCAGGCGACTTTAACGAAAATCCGTCGAAGGGAAGTATGACTAAGCTATTGACCAAATCTAAACTCAAAGATGCTATGTTAATGGAACAATACAAAGACAAAGATATCTTTCCCGGAACATTCAAAACAGGCTCTGCAACTAACAAACTTGATTATTTACTTTTATCCGAAAGCTTGCAGAACAAAGTATTAGAAATCAATGTTAACAGAAAGGGCTACAAATCACGCAAGTGGGAACCGTATCCGACGGTAAAAGAAGAATGGACTTATGCTTCGGACCATCACTGTGTATGGGTAGAACTCGACATTGAATAAAAGTACCACACCTTTCTCATCTTTTGTAAGGATTGGAGATTTTTTGAGTGAAGTGAAAAAAATGTGGTAGTTAAATACACTTACGTTTTAAAGAGCAATCCGAATCATCTGATGTCTAATGAATTATTTGTGTAAAAAGAAAAGATTCAATTTTGCACGAATTAGGGTTCATTGTGCATAAATACTGCTTATTTTTTAATTAAGTGATTTGTTTTTTAAAAAAATATCCTGTAATTTTACAAGATTTATTAAAAAGATTTGACCGGTACTTAATAATTTTAAGAATTTACATCAAACTTCTTGAAGCCGCTTGTGTCTGTTAAACTGATATTATAAAAATAAAGATAAAATTAAAACTCATTATTCACGGCTGGAGTATGGTTATTAACGTTAAAACAATGCTATTGATATTTTTTGTGCTGTTGCTATCTGCAAGTCGGGGCTTCGCACAAAAGAATGAAGTCTGCTTAGACTGTCACAAAGACCCGGATATTAACACCGAGCGCAACGGGAAAACAGTTTCCCTTACCGTTCACCCTGAAATGCTTGCAAAATCGCCGCATTCAAAGCTAAAATGTGTGCAATGCCATCAGAATTTCAATCCTGAAGCGGTTCCGCACAAAGAAAAAATTGAACCTGTAAATTGCCTGAACTGCCATGCTAATGCACCTGCAAAACATGACTTTCATCCTATGGGTGCATTGACAAAAAATCAAAGTTCTTCACTACCTACGTTTTTCAATTGCAAATCATGCCACGGAAAACATGATATAACTTTTCCGAAAAACCGCGGCGCAAATATGCAAATCCCAAAGGTTACAGAAACCTGCGGGAACTGTCATAAAAGTGTTTTAAGCGAATTGAAGTTATCCGAGCATTACAAAGCACAGGTGAAAAAAGACGTTACGCCTCCCAACTGTGTTATATGTCATACAAACCATGTTACAAAAGGGTTCGGACTCTCACCTGCAGAATTAAAAGCTAATCAGGAAAAACTTTGCCTGTCTTGTCACCGATATGAAGAAGGTGCAAAAAGAGTAAGCCCCGCCAATATGATAAAATACGAAACCAGCAACCACGGCTCTAAAACTTTGAAGGGCAAAAATGAAGCCGCCGGATGTGTTGATTGCCATGGAGGTCATAATCTGCATAAATCGGAAATGCTGGAACCGAAAGTACATAAGTTTAAAGTACCGATTATATGCAGTAAATGCCACGTTGCAGTTTCCGCAGAATATAAAAGTTCAATTCACGGCATTTCGCTTCTGAAAAAGGATATGGATACACCCGGTTGTACCTATTGCCACGGTGAGCATAATCCAAAACCGATTCCCTACGTTCCCGATTCCTTTTTTGAGGAAACTAAAATCAAGCGAGACGTTGTGAATAAAAATAAAATGATTTACTGCATTTCCTGTCATTCGAATGAAGCTCTGATGGTGAAAAACGGCAGGAAAACCATTGCTCAATCTCATAACTGGCTTCAATACCGGGAAAAACATTGGGAAGTCCTTCGCTGTGTTGACTGCCATTCTTCTTCCGATGCGAATTATCTTTCTCATAATATTCTTCCAAAATCTAAAACACCGAGAAACTGTGAGGATTGCCACGAGCAGAATTCGGTTATGATGACTAAATTAGTCAAACAGAAAAAAATCATGTCCCGTGAAAAAAGCGGATTAATCGGCGGAATACTAAACAGCACAGCTTATGCTAATGGCACAACAAGAAATTTATTTCTTGAAATTGTTGTTTTTGTTATAATCGGTTTGTCATTATTCGCTGTTTTCTTCCATACAATGCTTCGCATATATTTCCGCAGGGGAGGTAAAAAATGAGAAAAATAACACTTTATCCGCTTTGGATTCGATTCTGGCACTGGCTCAACGCTCTGCTATTTCTTGGATTGATAGTTACAGGAATAATTTTGCATTACATAGAGGCAAATCCTCAGCATTCTTTATTCCAATTTTCAATTTTTACTCATAATGCTTCAGGTATTCTCTTATCTTTTATTTATATTTTTTACTTAATAAAATCTATTATTTCAGGAAATATACGTAGCTACATTCCTATATTCCGCGGGCTTCCACGAAGGATTTTTACTCAAATAAGGTACTACCTTATCGGTATGTTGAACAAAGAGCCTAAACCGTTCCATTCTACAGAAAAAGAGAAATTTAATCCATTACAGCAAATTTTCTATTTTGTGGTAATGTTTATTTTTATGCCTATTGTCATTATTACAGGTTGGTCGTTACTACTGCCTGAACTCTCTCCTGACGAGCTAATGGGATTTGGCGGAATCTATCCCATAGCCGTTTTTCATATTTTGGGCTCTATAATATTGACTATCTTTTTCGTGATGCATGTTTATCTCGGTACTACCGGCAAGACGGTTTTTGACCTGCTAAAATCAATGATACGCGGATGGAGACTTATTGATGAGAATGAAGAACAGGAAATTGAACAGGCATTTGCTTTAGAAATGGAAAGAAGAGCAAAGAAGAAAAAATTCCTTCCTGTCGTTTTTTACAATCCTCTGACTATGGGAGGTGCATTACTCTCTTCTATGAGTTTTGTTGCGATATTATTTCTGATGACCCTTGAATATTTCAATCAATTTACTAAAGCTTATGTAGGAATAATTACTTTTGTCGTTTTGCCCGCTATTTTAATGATAGGTGTCTTGCTTGTAATCATAGGCGCATTTAAGGAAAACAGACGAATGCTTGCCGGCGAAAATCCTGATAAGCGATTACCAATCCTTGATTTGAATAACCGTAAGCATCAAATTGCTACAATAGTGTTTTCAATTGTTACATTATTACTATTAACCGTAACCGTTATAAGCAGCTTCAAAGCTTATGAATATACTGATTCCGACGAGTTTTGCGGAACAATTTGTCACCAGGTAATGGATCCTGAATTCACTGCATATCAGGGTTCACCCCACTCCCGGGTTCATTGTGTAAAATGCCATATTGGTCCCGGAACCAAATGGTTTGTTAAAGCAAAAATTTCCGGCTTATATCAGGTATATTCTGTTCTATTTAATAAATTTTCTAAACCGATTCCTACGCCTATTGAAGGATTGCGTCCTGCACAGCAAACATGCGAGCAATGTCATTGGCCCATACATTTCTTCGGCGAGAAAAAATTAACTTTCGATTTTTATACTACTGACGAAAAAAACACAGGTACCAAGCTATCTATGTTGCTTAAAACCGGAGGAGGTTCACCCGAGCATGGCTATAGCGAAGGTATTCACTATTACATGAATATCGCAAACGAAATGAGATATTTTCCTGCTGATGAATATCGGCAGAATATCCCTATAGTAATTGCGAGAAACCGGATAACAGGCAAAGAAACCGTATATAAAAGCATAGATTCTAAAATCAACTTCGATACTTTGAAAAAAGAAAACTTCCGGATTATGGATTGTATTGATTGCCATAACCGACCATCGCATATTTACAATCAACCGAACAAAATAACAAATCTTTACTTAACACAGGGAAAAATTGATACAGCACTTCCATATATTAAAAATCTATCTGTTCAGGCTATGGAGTCGCAGGTAAAAAATAAATTGACGGCTTATAATGAAATCAAAACATTTATTTGGAAATTTTATGAAACGAACTATCCGGAAGTTCTGACTGATAAAAAAGCTTCATTACAAAAAAGTATAGATAATATTCATAAGATTTATAATGAAAACTATTTTCCCGAAATGAAAGTATCCTGGAGAAAATTCTCGAACAATATCGGACATTTATACGGTGCAGGCTGCTTCAGATGTCACGACGGTAAACATTTTAGTCCCGAAGGCAAGGTTATTTCTATGGATTGCAACTTATGCCACAGAATAATTGACCAGAAAGCACCGAACGGTCAGGTTAATACTTTCGACGAAAACGGAAACATCAATTTTATTCATCCCGGCGGCATGAACAACTTTATAGTCGGGAAACCTTGTTACAAATGCCATGGAGTTAGACGTTGATTTTTGGATATAATTATTGTAGGATGATTTTTTGAAATCTAAATTTTTATTTCAGTGAATAATCTGTAACAATTCTGTCACTTATAAAATGAAAAGCCTTGTCAATACAAGGTTTTTTGTAGACAGTTAACATGCACTAAAAAGTGAAAAAAGAGTGCATGTTGTTTGAATATGATTATTCATAACAATAATTACATTTACTATTAATTTGAATATTCTCTATTAATTTAGGAGATGTCTTTTGGTAGAAGATTTAAATTTGATTGTCGCAAGCGAAGTAAAAATCAGAGAACTGATTAGAGAGGAACTCATCACGTTTCGACAAGAGTTGTTAGCAGAAATAGTGAAACAGAAAAATGATCAGGACTCAGATGAACTGATGAATAGAAATGAACTTCTCAAAATGTTAAGAATATCTTCTACTACTTTATATTTTCGGATGCAAGAGGGCACCATTCCATATTTGAAGTTTGGTCGTAGAGTTTATTTCAAGAAAAATGAAGTAATGAAAAGTCTTGAGACACACAATTTACAATTCAATAAAAAATACCCTTATTCCAAATAACTAAAGTTAGTATCATACAAAGAAAAATCAAAATAAAAATAATGGAAGAATTGTTTTTGTTTTCTTTTATTTTCACTTGTTTTGGTAATCTTGGTCACTTTATGGTCACTCGAAAAATGAAAAGCCTTGTCAATACAGGGCTTTTTGAGTGTTTGTTGTAGCGGGGATAGGACTTGAACCTATAACCTTCGGGTTATGAGCCCGACGAGCTACCAATTGCTCCACCCCGCGATTTAAGAGTTACAAAAATACAAAATATAAATCTCATTTCCAAGTTTCAATAAAAAAACGGCGGGAAATGAATCCCACCGTTTTCATTAATTCGTCAGTTACTGCCCGGATATTTACCGGTACCGGCTATTGCTTATCAGCGTACAATTGTTAATGTCCTGATTGCAGAATCATTACCGCTTGATACCTGTAAAATATAAGCACCTGCCGGTAAATTCTCGACATTAAATGATACTTTGTTTTTACCGACTTCAAAGGATTTGCTCTGTGTCATTACCTTACGACCTGTTACGTCCATAAGTTCGATAGTCACCGGCATACCTTTGATTAAATTCAAATCGAATCTCAGTTCATTCACAACCGGATTCGGTGCAATGTTGCTTATTTCAAAACTACCAGTAGGAACGTTGTCGCCTTCTACAGATGTTACCAATACCGAATTAGGATTATCTGTTGATGTGCCTGTTATGTAATTAGCTGTGGCTCCGTCTCCGTTATATCCGAACACTCTGAAATAATACGTTGTGTTTATTGTCAAACCTGTTACTTCTACACTGTTGCCAGTGCCGTTGTAAACTGCATAACATCCGTTTGAACCTAACTGCTGTCCGCTGGCATAAACCGCATTCGCTGTGTAATTCAATCCGTCTGCCGGGATTTCCGTGTCAAGTATCGCATCCTGAGGTTTGCAGACTACCAACTTCTTCGCTCCGTCTCCTGATACCCAGTCGACTGTTGCTCTGTCGGAATTGAATGTCGGGAAGCTGATTGCACTTTCCTGCCTTGCCGGCTCTGCCGCCATTATTGTCGCTGTCTGTGTGCATCCCGTATAGCCCATTGCCGTCGCTGTGAATACTACATCCAACTCTCCGTCTGCTTTTGTATATACCACTCCGTTTATCGTTACTTCAGATGTTCCCGCTGTTAACTGTCCCGTTGTTACTCCGCTGAGTACGCCCGTACCCGCCGTTGTTATCGTTACTGGTATGTTTAAAGGTACATTATACGGTAAACCCGTGTTCTGGTCTTTTACCTTGATTGTATAATCAAATGATGCTCCCGATACTATCGTACTTGCACTTAATGTACATTCTACCTGTGGTACCGGTATCTGCTCGAATGTTGCATCTATCGTGTGATTTGCAGTTACGTTCGGGAATGTGTGTTCGGTCTTTACTCCTAAACTTGTTCCGTCAACAACTACGTCCTTTATGTTCCAACCTGTGTTTGCGGCTATCAAGAACTGCTTGCTCATGCCTTCGTTTACATTCACTACTCCGCTCGGTGTGATTGTACCGCCCTGACCTGCCGTTGCCGTTATTGTATATACGTTCGTTGCATCGAATGTTGCCGTTACCGTTTTGCTCGAAGTGATATTAAGCAATGTTATCTCCTCTTCGGGATTCATGCTCGCTCCGTTTACCGCAAGGGTTGCTACTTTGTATCCGAGATTAGGCATTATCTGTAAGGTCAGATTCGTTCCCGTCTCTACTGTCGAGTCTTTCGGGAATATCGTTCCGTTCGCTCCCGCTACTCCGTAAACTCTGTATGTGTATCTTGCGAATTTCGCTTCTATCGTCTTGTTCTTCCGTATCTGATTCATTGTGTAGGTGCCTATTACTCCTACGCTCACACCGTCAACAAGTACGTCCTTGATATAGGAACCCGCATCCGCTTTAATTGCAAATGTAAGATTTGTTCCCGAATTTACCGTTATATGCCCGTTGCCAGTAACCGGATCCAATGTACCGTATGGCGTTATCTGTCCGCCTTCATTACGGATTATATCTACTCCATACTGGGCAATCGTAAACGATGCGGATATGGTCAAATCCGTTACTACATGAGCTATTTCTATATCCATCGGTCCGTTCTGAGGTATCGGTACCGGTGGTGTCCATACTGTTACTCCGTCTGTCCACTCCAATAATCCTATTCTCCAGTCCTCGTTCATCGGGGCTACCCGATAGTACAAGGTTACGTCATGATTGACCAATAAGGGATTCGGTGAGTCGGGTGTTATCGTACCGCCCAAGCCGCTTCCCGTTATTACATAATGTACCTTGTGTGCAAAAAAGTTTGCATGGATTGTATGAGCCGATGTAATGTTTCTGAATGTATAAGTCGCCGATTGTGTCGGTGTATTGCTAATTACAAGGTTCGGGTCAAGTGAAATACCGTCCGAACTGATTTTATTCACTCCGTCAATCAATACTTCACCGATTTGATAATTCGCGTCGGGTGTAATCACATAGAATGTGCTTGAACCATAGTTGTTCATTATTGTGCCGAAAGGTGCTCCACCTGCTCCGCCAACTGCACCGTGTGTGCCGTTGGATGCTGTTGTCGGTAAACTAGCCGATGCTGTTATCCTGATGTTTGCCTGTAAAGGTGCACCATAAGGAAACATTAAAGGATCTGTGGTTGAGTTGCCGATTGTAAGTATCTGACCGAGTCCTCCGTTTTGAACTGTTATAGTCTGAGGAGGATTTAAACCGTCTGCATCTGAAAGTTCTATTGAGTATATCTGCGAACCCGGATTTGCCGGGGTAATATTAAATGTTACAATAGAACTGTAAGGGAAATACTGGAATGTAGAGGGATAGCCAACAGGTGTAATATCTGTACCGTTCGCTGATTTCAGTATCTGATGTCCGAAATAAACCTGTAATGTTGTATTGCTTGAAATATCGGTAACTGTGTGTACATAAGGGGATGGCTTAAATCCTGTATGTGCTGTTCCGCCTGTAACTACATCTGTGATATACTGCTGCGGTACTGAAAACGGTGCTGTTATGGTGCAGGAAAACGGACTTCCCGCAAATACACCGTAACTACCCGCCACCGGGTTTAATATACCGCTT